>JAGQIT010000222.1 GCA_020431135.1 Myxococcales bacterium
CGCGGCCTGGTGGACGATGTTCGGCACCTTCGCCCTGGCGACCGCGGGCGGCGTCTTCGCCGGCCTCGCCGAGGTCCAGGAGGATCGGGCGCAGCGCCTCGCCAACACCATCGATATCGAGTCCGGCGGCGCCTACAACTACGCCGACAAGCAGGCGGAGTACGAGGATCTCCTCGACAAGGGCGCGCGTCAGGCGTGGATCTCCCGCGGCTTCCTCATCGGCGCGGGGATCACCCTGATCGCCGGCGTCTCGCTCTTCGCGGTCGACGCCAAGCGCCGCAAGAAGAGCAAGGCGCGGGCCCGCCTGCGGCCCGCCGCCGGAGGTCTGGAGGTCCGCTTTTGACCGGCCTCAGCCGCGTTCTCGTCGGGCTCGCCGCGGGCCTGGGCCTCGGCGCCTGCTTCAACGCCCCGAGCGGCGACGTCCAGTTCGCCTGTGATCCGCCGGGCTCGGGCCCCTGCCCCGCCGGCTACACCTGCGAGGCCGACGGCTGCTGCCACCGCGACGGCGCCGACGTCGAGGCCAACCTCGGCGCCTGCAAGCTCGGGATGTCGGGACAGGCGAGCGCGACCGTCGGCACGGAGAGCGCGAGCGGCTCGACGACCGCGCCGACCACGGGGACGGGGACGACCAGCACGTCGACGACCGAGCCGACGACCACCTCCTCGGGGACGACGACGACCTCGACGACGGAGCCAACGACGACGTCGACAACCGCCGACCCCACGACGACGTCGACGACCACCGACCCGACGACCGGTACGACCGATCCGACGACCACCGGGACGACCACCACCACCGGGACGACAGGCGACACCACCACCGGCACGGGGACCACCGACACCGGCGGCACCACCGACACCGGCGGCACCGGCACCACCGGCACCACTTGATCGCCGGACGCGGCGCCGCTAAAGGAACCCCCGTGGGACTCAGAGACCTCTTCTCCAGCGCCGGCCGCAGCAAGTCGAAGCTCGACAAGCTGATCCGCAAGGTCGAGAACAAGTACGCCCAGTCGCCCGACCGCTACGCGGCGATGGAGGCGCTCCTCGAGATGGGGACGATCCCCGCGCTCATCGGCGTGATGCGCCGCTTCACGATCGCCGCGTCGAAGAGCATCGAGGACGAGGAGGAGAAGGGCTGGCTCTACCGCCGCCTCAGCGGCCTGCCGCCGGAGTTCGTCCTCCCCGCGGCCAAGGAGTTCTGCGTCAACCACGACAACATCGCCTGGGTGCTGCGGATCGTCGAGGACCTCGCCAACGACGAGCAGGAGTGGGAGATCATCGACGCGATCCTCGAGCGCCACCCGCCGGTCTACGAGCGCGACCCGTCGAAGAAGCTCCAGCTCCTGACGCACGTCCAGGAGATCGACGACCCGCAGGTCCCCGGGATCATCGCCCGCTACCTCGAGGATCCCGACGAGGGCGTCCGCTACCGCGCCGTCGAGGCGCTGATCGACATCGGCGACGAGGGCGTGAAGGAGGCGCTGGCCCAGCGCCTCGCCCACCCCGACGAGGACTCGCTGCGCCTGCGCAATCGGATCCTCGCCGGCTTCGCCTCCCTCGGCTGGGACCTCAGCGCCCACGCCGACGCCATCAAGCCGAACCTCGGCATGGACTACGACTTCGACGGCACCCACGTCCGCGCCAAGTAGGCGCCCCCACAGCGAATACCCCTCGGCGACTCAGCCGACTCACGGATTAGGAGCAAGCGATGCCCCGACGTAGCGATCTCAAGCGGATCGTGGTCCTCGGCTCGGGTCCGATCGTCATCGGTCAGGCCTGCGNNGCGAGTTCGACTACTCCGGCACCCAAGCGGTCAAGGCCCTGCGCGAGGAGGGCTACGAGATCGTCCTCGTCAACTCCAACCCGGCGACGATCATGACCGATCCGCAGATCGCCGACCGGACCTACGTCGAGCCGCTGACGGTCGACTTCCTCGATCGGATCCTCGCCCGCGAGAGGCCCGACGCGATCCTGTCGACGGTCGGCGGGCAGACGGCGCTCAATCTGGCCCTTGAGGCGGGTCGCCAGGGGGTCTTGGAGCGCCACGGCGTCGAGCTCATCGGCGCCGACCTCGACGCCATCGAGAAGGCCGAGGACCGTGACAAGTTCAAGGCCGCGATGAAGAAGATCGGCCTCGGCGTGCCGCGCAGCATCTACTGCCACTCGCTGCAGGAGGCCTGGGCGGCGCTCGACGAGATCGGCTTCCCGGCGATCATCCGCGCGAGCTTCACCCTCGGCGGCGCCGGGGCGGCGATCGCCTACAACCGCGACGAGTTCGAGGCCCAGGCCCAGCACGCGCTCTCGGAGAGCCTGCGCTCAGAGATCCTCATCGAGGAGTCCGTCCTCGGCTGGAAGGAGTACGAGCT
>JAGQIT010000223.1 GCA_020431135.1 Myxococcales bacterium
TCGGCCTCGCCGCTCGCCGCCTCCCACTCCGCGAGGCCGACCTGACCCTGGCCCTCGACCGCGAACCACGCGCTCGGGTCGGCGCTCGAGTAGTAGTCGTTGCCGGCGAAGGCGTAGCCGGCGAAGGAGCCCGAGAAGTCGACGAGGCGCCCGCCGAACTCGGGATCGACGACGGTGTTGTCGGTGACCGCGATCGCCATATGCCCGGGGTCGCCGGTGACGCGGATCGCCCGGCTCTGCAGGCGCCAGAACAGGTTGTTCTCGACCTGGTACTGGCGCCCCGTGCCGCCGCCGATGTTGAGGCCGTAGGCGTTGCCGACCCCGGGCGCGCGGTTGTTGAGGATCAGGTTGTCGGCGATCGTCAGGCCGTCGTTGTCGGTGATGTCGATCCCCCAGGCGAGCGTCCGCCCGGTCGGCTGGCTGCGGCCGATGTCGGTGAGCACGTTGCCGCGCAGCTCGCCGTCGACGAAGCGGTAGGGCTCGTTGGAGTTGCCGCCGAGCGACACGCCGATCTCGCCCTCGACGAAGAAGTTGTTGTCGACGAGCAGGCCCTCCATGTCGCCCGTCGCGTCCGAGCGGAGCTTGATGTGGATGCTCGACGCCCGCGCCAGGAGGTTGTCGCGGATCACCATGTCGGTGCCGTTGACGTAGAGGTTGTGGTTGTAGATCGTCGCGCAGGCGGTCGGGTCGGCGTCGGGGTTCCAGCCGTTGTGGTCGAAGAGGTTGCCCTCGATCGTCAGCCGGTGGGCGTGGCTCGAGTAGAGCCCCGAGGGCCGGAACTCGGGGTTGCCGTTCGGGTCGTTCTCGAGGCAGGTGTCGCTGTGATAGGCGCGCTCGACGACGTTGCGGCGGATCTCGACGTCCTCGTAGGGGGTCCCGTCGATGATGCTCTGGACGACGATCTCGCCGTACTCGAGGTGGCAGCCCTCGACCAGGAGGCCGGCCCCGCCGCCGACGTAGCGGAGGATCGCCTCGGGCGCGCCGGTGAAGCCCGGGTCGTTCGGATCGCCGGGGTAGGAGACGATGTGCAGGCCGATCAGCGCGACGAAGCTGCGCGCCTTGCCGTCGTGATCGATGAGGTGGTCGGCGACCTCGATCCGCGGCAAGACCGTCGAGTCGCCGTAGCCGCCGATGACGAGCGGGTGGCCGGCGTCCTTGCCGGACTTGAAGCGGTAGAGCCCCTGGTCGCGCCAGGCGTCGCCGCGGCGCAGGAGGATGAAGTCGTGCTCGCCGTCGCGGACGAGCTCGGCGGCGTGGGTCAGGGTCGCCACCGCGGTCGCCGGCGTCAGGCCGTCGGCCGCGTCGTCGCCGTCGTTGCTGACGTAGACGACGACGCTGTCCGCCGGGAAGTCGTAGGTCGTGAAGCCGTCCTCCTGCTCGCGGGGCAGCGCGCCCTCCGTCTGATCGGCGGGGCCGTAGCAGCCGAAGTCCTCCTGCCAGTCGACGAGGCCGTCGCCGTCGTTGTCGATGCCGTCGCCGCACTCGCCGGGGCCGACGGGGCCCGTGGTCGAGCTCTCGCTGTCCTCGCCGCTGCTCCCCGAGGTCGCCGTCGTCGTCGTCCCCGCGGTCGCGGAGGTCGTCGAGGTCTCGGTCGCGGCCGTCGTCCCCCCGGTGGTCGAGGTGCCGCCCGTCGCCGTCGCCGTCGCCGTCGCCGTCGTCCCGGCGGTCTCGGTGCCGTCGCTGTCGTCATCCCCGGCGCCGCCGCTGCAGCCGACTGCGATCCCCGCCACCCAAAGCCAACGTCGATGCCGAAGCTTCATCACCATGGGCGCAACGATACCCCCTGCGCGGCCGCGGAGCGCGGGCGAGGTCGCGCCGCGGCGAGCCGAGCCCGCGAGCCGATCGCGCCGCGCCCTCGCGCCTATTCGTCATACGAGAGCGCGATCGCGTAGACCCCGAATTGCGCGACCCAATGGCTGTACTTCCAGTAGTCCTCCGCCCAATAGGCCGGCTGCTCGACGTGGGTGACGACGTGGTCGACGTAGCGCGCGCGCCAGGCCGTGTCGCCGGTCTGACGATAGAGCGCCCATAACCCCCAGGCCCGGGAGAAATTGAGGCCGGCGATGTGGGCCGCGCTCGGGTCGACGATCGGCGTCAGCGTGAGGTCGTCCGGGAGGTAGCCGGCGAGCCAGGCGTCGACGTCGGCGGCCGGCAGGAGCTCGACGAGCGCGTAGGCCCGGTGGAGGCACGGCGGGAAGAAGTCGTCGGCGTCGCTCTCCTCCTGGCTCAGGGGACACATCTCGTCGAAGACCGGATCGAGGAGGACCTCGCCGGCCAGCGCCTCCATCTCGAGGCGGAGCGCGTCGTCGCCGGTGTGGAGCGCCCAGCGGTGGAGGTTCAGGAGCGCCCACGAGAGGTTCTGGTAGTCGTCGGCGAGGCCGCCGGCGAGGAGCTGCTGCGGGCTGCGGGAGAGCGCCCATTCGCGGAGCTGGCCGGCGATCGCCCCGGCGAGGGGGACGAGGTCGAGGTCGCCGCTGGCGGCCTCGCGCTCGCGCGCGAGGGTCAGGAACCACGCGTAGCCGTAGGGGATCTCCTGCGGCAGCTCGCCGCCCTCGACGTCGGCGAGCTCGCCGGCGAGGGCCTCGGGGTCGAGGGTCGCGTCGACGAGCTCGAGGTAGCTAGGCTCGCCGGTGAGGCGGTAGAGGGCGAGGAGCGCGTAGCTGGCGTGGACCGCCGAGTGCCAGTCGATGCAGCCGTGGAAGGCCGGGTGGGCGGTGTCCTCCTGCTGGATGCAGGCGACGATCGGCGCGGCGAGGGCCTCGAGGTAGGAGGCGCGCGCGTCGACGAAGGCGTCCCACGCCGGGTCGTCGACGGCGGTGGTCGAGCTGCTCTCGCCGTCGCCGGTCGTGGTCCCGGTCTCCGTCGCCGAGCTCGTCGCGCCCGTGCTCGCGCTGGTCCCTTCGGTCGCGGTCGCTCCGGTCGTCGCCCCGTCGGTGGATTCGGTGGCGTCGGCGGAGGTCCCCGTGGTCCCGGTCGCCGCGGTCGTCCCTGTCGCCTCCGTGGGGGCGCTGGCGCTCCCCTCGGCGTCATCGCCGGCGCACCCCGCAGACGCAGAGAGGGCGAGGAGTCCGGTGAGGGCGGCGGCCCGGAGCGGGCGCCGACAGATCGACGAATCGCGGTCCATAGCCGCAGGAGAGCCCCCGACCCCGCCCCCTGTCAACGTCGACGCGCCCCCCGAGCAAAGGCGCTCGACCTCCGCTATTCTGCGCGGAACCATGAAGGACGCCCGCAAAGCCGCGCTCGGGCGGCGGATCGACCAGGCCCTCGGCCGCGACCGCGCCGATCGGGTGATCAAGAACGCCCGCCTCCTCAACGTCATCACCGGCGAGCTCGCCGACGGCGACATCGCGATCTGCGGCGACCGCATCGTCGGCACGTACGAGTCCTACGACGGCGTCGACGAGATCGACGGCCGCGGCCTGATCGCCGTCCCCGGCTTCATCGACACCCACGTCCACGTCGAGAGCACCCTGGTGTCGCCGGCGGAGTTCGACCGCTGCGTCCTCCCGCGCGGGACGACGACGGCGATCTGCGACCCGCACGAGATCGCCAACGTCCTCGGCGAGGTCGGCCTCGGCTACTTCCTCGACGCGTCGCTGCACACCGCCCTCGACCTCCGCGTCCAGCTCTCGTCGTGCGTGCCGGCGACCCACCTCGAGACCTCGGGCGCCCGCCTCGGCGCCGCCGAGCTCGTCCGCCACCGCGACCACCCGAAGGTGATCGGCCTCGCGGAGTTCATGAACTTCCCGGGGATCTTCGCCAAGGACGACGCGGTCCTCGACAAGCTCGTCGCCTTCGAGGGCGCCCACATCGACGGCCACGCGCCGCTCGTCCGCGGCTACGAGCTCAACGCCTACGCCGCCTGCGGGATCCGCAACTGCCACGAGAGCACGAGCCTCGAGGAGGCGCGCGAGAAGCTGCGCAAGGGGATCCAGGTGCTGATCCGCGACGGCTCGGTGTCGAAGGACGTCCACGCCCTGGCGCCGCTCATCGACGCGATGAACTCGCCGTTTTGCGCGCTGTGCACGGACGACCGCAACCCCCTCGACATCGCCACCGAGGGTCACATCGACCACCTGATCCGCGCGGCGATCGGCCGCGGCGCGCCGGCGACGTCGGTCTACCGCGCGGCGACCTGGTCGGCGGCCCGCGGCTTCGGCCTGCGCGACCGCGGCCTCATCGCCCCGGGCTACCGCGCCGACATCGTTCTCATCGACGACCTCGCGGCCTGCGGCGTCCGCAAGGTGCTCTGCGGCGGCGAGATCGTCGGGCCCGCGACCTTCGAGGGGCGGACGCGGATCACCCCCGTCGGCCGCGGCTCGATCAAGCTGGCGAAGATCACCGCCGACGATCTGGCGGCTCCGGGCGCCGGCCCGAGCACGCCGGTGATCGGCGTGCTGCCCGGGCAGATCATCACCGAGCGCCTCCAGGCCGAGCTCCCCTATCGCGACGGCGAGCGCCACGCCGATCCTGCGCAGGACATCCTCAAGGTCTGCGTCCTCGCCCGCTACGGGACCAACCGCAACATCGGCCGCGGCTTCGTCCGCGGCTTCGGCCTGCGCCGCGGCGCCCTCGCCTCATCGGTCGGCCACGACTCGCACAACGTCTGCGTCGTCGGCTCCAACGACGACGACATGGCGCTCGCCGTCAACCGCCTCGTCGACCTCCAGGGCGGCTTCGTCGCGGTGATGGACGGGCAGATCCTCGCCGAGCTCGCGCTGCCGCTGGCCGGGCTGATGAGCGAGGAGCCCTTCGAGGTCGTCGAGCAGCGCCTTCGGGTGCTGCGCAGCGCCGTCCGCGAGACCATGGGCTGCCCCCTCGACGAGCCGCTCCTCCAGCTCGCCTTCCTGCCGCTGCCGGTGATCCCTCATCTCAAGATCACGGACATGGGGCTCGTCGACGTCGATCGCTTCGAGCTCGTCGCGGCGTAGCCGTAACACCGCGGACGTCGGCGCGGGCGCTCCGTCGGCGTCGTCCGGCGAGCGTCGACGAGCGCGAGGGCGACTCGCGGACGGGCGCACGGCGCCCGGCCGCGACGACAACGCGGACGGCTGCATCGCCGCCGCCTCGTTCGACGCCTACACACCCCTCGAGCGCGGCGAAAACACTGCCGAGGGCGCGGCCGACAGGCTAGGCTGAGCGCGCTCGCATGCCGACGACCGCAAGAGGATGGCTGCCGCGCCTCCGCGCCGCCACCGAGGGCCTGCACGCCGACCTCGACCAGGCGCCCTTCGTCGCCGCGCTGCGCCGCGGCGACGCCTCAGAGCGCGAGCTCGCGACGTTCCTGTGGATCATGGCGCTGCTCCACGCCGCGACCCAGCGCGCCTGCGCGGCGCTCGAGGACCCGGCGCTGCGAGAGCTCGCCGCCGACGTCGGAGCGCGCGGCCTCCAGGCAGAGAGCGACCTCATGACGCTCGCCGCGAGCGGCGACGCCGACATGAGCCTCGACGTCGCCGCCATGCGCCCGATCACCGCGGTCGCGGAGGCGATCCTCTGGCGCGCGCACGAGGACCCGAGCGCCCTCGTCGGCGCCCTCTACGTCCTCCAGGGCTCGCGTCGCGGCGCCCGCGTCCTCGCCGAGCCGATCGCCGCCCAGCACCCGGAGCTCCGCTACTTCGCCGCCGGCGCGGAGTCCTTCGGCCCGGCGTGGCGCCGCCTCTGCGCCGCGCTCGAGGACCGCGACCCCGCCGCGGCCGACGGCGCCTGTGAGCTCGCCGCGGCGATCTTCCGCGCCCTCGGCGACGCCCTCCGCGCCCTCAACTCGCCGCCCAACCCGTCGCGCGCGACGGCGATGGTCCTCAACACCGAGGCCGGCGCCCACCCGATCGTCACCGCGCCGCGCTCGCTCGTCGCGGCGCTCATCGCCGGGATCCGCTGCTGGCGCGACTTCCCCTACCTCGAGGCGCGCTACGGGACCCGCGGGCGCCGGTTCACCGGCAGCGACAGCGCCTGGCTCGCGACCCTCGCGGGGGCGAGACACGAGGCGGCGCTGACGAAGGTCCGCTGGCTCGGCCGCGTGCTCGCGGCGCGCGGCCTGCCGACCCTCATCCTAGAGGCGCACATCAGATGCCTCCACCGTGAGCTCGCGGCCTTCACCGCCGTCGACGCGGCTGACCTCGCGCCGCTTGTCGCCGCCGCCGAGGCGCTGCGCTCCGCTCGCGCGCGACACCTCAGCGACGCCGCCCGCCAGCACCTCGAGGCAGAATTCGGCGCGGCCCTCAAGGCGCCCGATCCCTTCGCCACACCGGCGCTCGTCGTCGCCGCCGTCGCGGACGAGCGCGCCGGCCATGAGCGGGCCGTCGAGAGCCTGACGAGCTGGCTCGCCGACGAGGCCCGCTTCGGTCGGCGCTGGTCGAAGGCCGTCCGCGACCTCGTCACCGCAGCCCGCGCGCTCGCTCGCTAGCGACCCGTCGCAGCGCTCCGCGCGGCCCCGCAGGAGCGGGTCGTTGTGCCTGCTCGCGTGATGAAGCGAAGATCCTCGTCGACGCTCCGATGTCTGGCAGCGACGCGTCGACTGGATTTCAGCGCGCTCGCCGTGCCTTTGACCGGTTTGCGCCCGAGATCCCCTCACCCCTCCGAGCACCCTCGGGTCGGTCTCACACGGGCGGCCATGCGGGGTCCCCACGGCCTCGCAGGCGCCATTCAGCAGGCCCAGGGGCCTGCGCCCCCCGGCTTTGCTCGCGCACGAAAACGTCCGCGCGCGCGAACTCGCGCACTTTGTACGCTTGACCCTATCTATCTTCTCAGTCGATGCGCAGCGGCCCCCTCCTGATCCTACCGTTCCTCGTTTTCATCATCGGCGACGCGGAGGCCAGCGCCCCGCCGAACCTCGATCGCTGGCTCGAGGGCTCGGCGCCCGCGATGACGACCTCTGCACCCGGTCCGCGGGTCGCTGCGGTCGACCCCGACCGCCAGGTCCCGTCGCTCGTGCTCCTCGGCGCCGACGGTCCGGCGCAGGCGGGCTCGCCGATCCGCCTCGCGCGCGCCGCCCTCGGCCGTCACCGCGATCTCTACCGGGCCGGTGAGACGGCGATCCGCGGGGCTCGCCATCGCTTCACCCACGACACCGGACGCGGCCCGCGGATCGTCGTCCTGCGCCAGACCGTCGCCGGCGTCGACGTCTTCCGCGGCGACCTCAAGGTGCTCCTCGATCGCCGCGGGCGCGCGCGGGCGATCAGCGGCTCGCTCCACCCCGCGGCGACGCCCGCGAGCGCCCGCCCCTTCGTCATCGACGCGGAGGCGGCGATCGACGCGGCGCTCCGCGACCTCTACCCGGAGCTCGGCGACACGCCGTCGCTGCGCCCGACCGAGGCCCGCGCCGGCTGGCGCTACTTCGACCTCGCCCCCTCCGCCTCGCTCCGCGCCGCCGCGCCGCCGCGGACCAAGCGGGTCTACTTCCCCCGCGGCGACGCGCTCGCGCCGGCCTACTTCGTCGAGCTCCAGACCCAGCGCGGCGCCGGCGAGGTCGACGTCGTCCAGTACGTCGTCGCGGCGGACGACGGCGAGCTCTTCTACCGGCGCGACGCGACCGCCTACGAGGCCTACCAGTACCGCGTGTGGGCCGACGAGGGCGGCGATCTGCGCCCGCAGGACGGGCCGATGATCGACTACACGCCGCACCCCACGGGCGTGCCCGGCGAGGGCCCGAAGGACTTCACCGCGCCGGCTCTGATCACGATCGACGGCTTCAACGAGCTCGGCGATCCGTGGCTGCCCAAGGGCGCGACCGAGACCAAGGGCAACAACGTCGACGCCTACATCGACCACTCGAACCCGGACGGGCTCAGCGGCGACGAGTTCCGGGCGAGCGTCACCGCCGACGGGGTCTTCGACTACGTCTACGACGTCAGCCTCGAGCCGCTCGCCAACACGACGCAGTCGATGGCCGCGATCACCCAGATCTTCTACACCGTCAACTGGATGCACGACTGGTGGTACGACTCCGGCTTCACGGAGGCCGCCGGCAACGCCCAGCTCGACAACTACGGCCGCGGCGGCGTCGACGGCGACGCGCTGAAGGCCGAGGCCCAGGACGCCGCCCTCCTCGGCGCGCGCAACAACGCCAACATGTCGACGCCGGCCGACGGCGCCGCGCCGCGCATGCAGATGTACCTTTGGTCAGCCCCGAGCGAGTCGTCGCTGACCGTCGCGCCGCTCGCCGAGGAGTACCCGGTCGGCGACGCCGCCTTCGGCCCGAAGAACTTCGACGTCAGCGCGACGATCGTCGTCATCGACGACGGCGACGGCACGACCACCGACGGCTGCCAGCCGGCGCAGAACAACCTCGCCGGCCATATCGCCCTCATCGACCGCGGCTCGTGCTCGTTCGAGACCAAGGCTAAGAACGCCCTCGACGCCGGCGCAGTCGGCGTGCTGATCGCCAACAACCAGGGCGGCGGCACCCCGCCGAACCTCGGCAACGACCAGAACCTCGCGGACCCGCAGATCCCGACGCAGGGGATCACGAAGGCGGCCGGCGACGCGATCAAGGCCGCGCTTATGGGCGAGCCGCAGACCGGGCACATGATCCGGACGAGCGGGGTCGAGCGCGACGGGACGATCGACAACATGATCGTCGCCCACGAGTGGGGCCACTACATCCACCACCGCCTGGTCGAGTGCGGCTCGCAGCAGTGCGGCGGCGAGAGCGAGGGCTGGGGCGACTTCATGGCGCTGCACATGAGCCTGCGCGAGGGCGACGACCTCGACGGCGTCTACCCGGGGGTCACGTACGCGAGCCTCGACAGCACCGGCTACTACGGCATCCGCCGCGCCCCCTACTCGGTCGATACCACGAAGAACGCGCTCTCCTTCCGCCACATCGCCCAGGGCGAGCCGCTGCCGCAGAACCACCCGCTCAAGAACAACGGGATCACCAACGCCGAGGTCCACAACGCCGGCGAGGTCTGGGCGACGATGATGTGGGAGAGCTACGTCGCCCTGCAGAAGGCCTATCAGGGCCAGGGGAAGAGCTTCGACGACGCCCGCCGGGCGATGTCCGACTACGTCGTCGCCGGGATGATCCTCGCGCCGTCGGCCCCGACCTACACCGAGCAGCGCGACGCGATCCTGGCCGCCGCCGCGGCCGTCAGCCTCGACGACATGACGACGATCGCCGGCGCCTTCGCCTCGCGCGGCGCCGGCACCTGCGCAGAGTCGCCGCCGAAGGCGTCGACCGATCTCGTCGGCGTCGTCGAGGACTTCGAGCTCCGCGCGCGGGCGACGATCGCCGACGTGCTCGTCGACGACAGCCTCCTCTCCTGCGACGAGGACGGGGTCCTCGACGTCGGCGAGGTCGGCGCGATCCGAGCGACGATCACCAACGTCGGCGCCGGCACCCTGCCCGCCGGCGCGACGGTCGAGGTCGTCGAGCCCGACGCCAACCTCGTCTTCCTCGACGGCACGAGCGTCGTCCTCCCGGAGCTCGCCCCGCAGGCGTCCTTTGAGGCCGTGATCCCGATCGCCCTCGACGAGGGCGTGAGCGACTTCATAGCGCTCCCCGTCGACGTCCGCCTGACCGCGCCGGGGAGCTGCGACGAGCTCCTCGACACCTCGCTGCTGACGGTCGTCCACGGCGACGTCCTCGCCGAGAGCTCGAAGACCGACGACGTCGAGCCGCCGATCACCGCGTGGACCACCGGCGGCCTCGACGGCGACGCGATCTGGGCGCGGACGCTCGGCGCCGACGGCTACGTCTGGCACGGCGACGACGTCGGCCGCGTCAGCGACACCTGGCTCGAGTCGCCGGTGCTCAAGGTCGCGGCCGACGAGCCGCTCGTCGTCACCCTCGACCACGCCTACTCCTTCGAGTTCTCCGACAACACCTACTGGGACGGCGGCGTCATCGAGATCTCGAGCGACGACGGCGCGACCTGGGAGGACATCGCCACCTACAGCGACCCCGGCTACCCCGGCGCGATCGACAGCGGCCTCAACCCGCTCAACACGCGGCCTGCGTTCGTCGGCGACAGCCCCTCCTACCCCGACCTCGAGCCGCTCGTCCTCGACCTCGGCATGGCCTTCGCGGGCGAGGCGGTGAAGCTCCGCCTGCGCATCGGCACCGACGGCGCCGCCGGCGGGCCGGGCTGGGACGTCGACAACGTCGCCATCGCGGGGATCACAAACACGCCCTTCGCCGTCTGGGTCGCGGATCAGGGGCTCTGCGCCGGCGGGACCGATACGGACACGGACACGGACACAACCGGCACCGACTCCGCCGGCACCGACTCCGACTCCGCCGGCACCGACTCTGGCTCCACCGGCACCGACTCCGGCTCCACCGGCACCGACTCCGCGACGACCGACGCGACGTGGACGGCGGGCGAGAGCGACTCCGGTGAGACGACCGGCGCCGCGACGACCGGCGGACCCGCGACGACCGGCGGCCCGACGAGCGACGGCACGTCCGCGGGCCCGAGCGGCTCCGCGAGCGACACCGACGACTCGGCCACCGGCACGGACAGCGCCGGCCAAGGCCCGCTCGCAGACGACGGCTGCGGCTGCCGAGCGCAGGATCGCGGCCCCGGAGGCGCGCTCCTCGGCCTCGCGCTCCTCGGGTTCATGCGCCGGAGGAGGCGCGCCTAGGCGGCCGGCCTCGCGCCGCCGTCGCCGGTCCTCTCAGCTCCGTCAGGACGCCGCACTACCCCGCGTAGCGCAGCTCCTGGCGGAGTCGAGAGCGCCGACCCGTAGCGGCGAGGCGTGACGAAAGACCGTCACGAGTCCCTCGAGGAGGACGCCCCCCGCTCGAGCCATGTCGTGAGATCGGCGCAGGCGCGGCGGTAGGTTCTCTCCTCGAAGTCGCGGGCGACGGCCGGGGTCACGTCGAACATGCCGTAGCCGGGCAACGGCTGGTAGACGTGGCACACCGCGGGGTGCTTGGTCGCGGCCTCGAGGCGATCCTCGGCGAAGGAGTTCGAGGTGATCATCGACAGGAAGAGGATGTCCTCGATCTTCGGCCGCGACTTCGGCGTCCGCCAGGGCACCAGCCGATCGACGAGGTGCGACCAGCCCGACATCTGAGTGCCGTAGGGCTCGGCCTCGCGCAGCACCTCCCAGGGGGTCGGGTCGCCGATGTCCGACATGACCGCGAGGCCATGGTGGCAGCTCGGCAGGATCGCGTTGACCGGGATGTACGAGACGATCCCGCCGTCCACGAGGACGCGGCCGTCGACCGTCACCGGCGGGTAGAGGACCGGCAGCGAGCAGCTCGCGCGGGCCGCTCGCCACAGCGGGCCGCGGTCGAGGTAGAGGAGCTCGTGGGTGAGGAGGTCGAGCGAGCTGAGGCGGCAGGGGATCAGCAGGTCCTCGAGATCGACGTCGCCGAAGATGCCCTGATAGACCTCGTCCATCTTCTTGCCGCTCGTCAGCGCGGTGATCGGCGGGTGGAGCTCATGGAAGCGGATCCTCGCCCGCAGGGTCAGGTCGGCGATGATCTCGCGCAGCTCTAGCGTGTCGATCCCCGCCGCTAGGCCGCCGGCGATCACCGAGCCCGAGCTCGTGCCCGAGGTGATGTCGAGCGGGATCGAGAGGGACTCGAAGGCGCGGGCGACCCCGCAGTGCGCGGCCGCTCGGGTCACCGCGCCCGCGAAGGCGATCCCGTTGGCCCGCGTCATGATCCGCCGCGCCGCCGCGGCGAGGTCCCCCGGCGCGCCCTCGCGGACGTGGTGGACGAACTCGCAGTCGCGCTCGCGCAGCCACAGGCGCGTGCCCGCGGCGCGCGTGATCCCGGCGGGCTGCATGAGCAGGAGATCGACCGGCGTGTCGCCGACGGCGAGTTCGCGCTCGAGCCGGCGCAGCCCCGGGTTGCGCCCCGCCGCGGCGACGAGCACGAGGCGGTCGGCCTGGCGAACGCAGCAGCGGGCCCACCCGGGGTCGCCCGCGTCGCTGGCGTAGATCACCACCTCGTGGTCCATCGACACGCGGTGGAGCCAGGCTAGGAGCTGGCGGTAGCCGGGCTCGCTGGGCCCGCGATCCACCGCGCCGGGGCCGAGGTGGCGCTCGACGACCGCGCGGGTCAGGAGCATCACCGAGCACCCGAGCGCGTCGCGGAGGCAGCCCTCGAGCGCGCGGGCCAGCGCCGCGCTGCGCTCGCAGGGATCGAGGCTCAGGAGCATGATGTTCGCGGGCGCGGGCTTCGTCAGCGCGTCGCTCGGCACCAGCGTCCGCCGCGAGGCGATGCGCGCGGCGTTCCGCCCGAGCTGCGGGATGGCGGCCTGCAGGCGCTGGAACGACGCCGCGGAGAGGAAGCCGACCCGACTGTCGCGCTTGGCGTGGACGTCGGCGGTCCGCGGGCTCTCGAGGATGAGCCCCGTGTCGCCGACGACCTCGTACGCGCCGCTCTCCGAGAGCGTCACGCGCTCGCCGCTCGTCGAGGTGACGCTCGCCTGGAGACGGCCGAATTGGATCAGGTAGAGGCCGTCGGACGCGTCGCCCGCGCGGATCAGCGGCTCGCCGCGCGCGACCATCCGCCACTCGATGCCCTCCTGCGCCTGGGTCAGCGCCGAGTCGTCGAGCCCGCGGAAGAGCTCGAACCTCCGCAGGTCGCCGGGCATCGCGTGCTCGACGACCGCGAGGTGGAGGTAGTCGGCGAGGTCATCGACCGATCCGGGTCGCAGCGTGAGCGTCTGGCGCTCGCGCTGACCCGCGCTCCCCCGCTCCCCCGCGCCGTCGACCATGAGCCGATGCTCGGGGTGCACGAGCACGTCGTAGCCGCGGGCGCCCTCGGGCAGCCCGAACGCCTCCTCGATCCGCGCCAGCCGATCGCCCGCGCCGAGGGCCGCGTCGCCGGCGGGATCGGTCGCTATGACGGCGACGCGATCGGCCGCGCGGACGACCATCCGCGTCCAGGCGTCGTCCTCCGGCGCGGCGAGCATGATCAGCACCTGAGCGTCGGCGCCGCGGGTCTCGACGCGCTCGATCGCCGCGATGTCGTCGTCGCCCCAGCCCTCGCCGTCGACGAGGGCCGCGTTCGGGACCCGCCCGACCGCCTCGCGGACGAGCGAGGCGTCGCCGTCGGCGGCGATGATCCCGAGAGCGAAGGGGCGCGGCCGCGGATCGACGCTGCGCTCCCCTCGCTTCATGAGGTGCCGCGTGAGCGCGGCGAGGCTCCGGGCGTCGCCCGTCAGGAGCGCGCGCGTCTCGTCGGCGCCGAACTCGAGGACCACGCTGTCGCGCCACGCGTAGACCGAGGCGGTCCGCGGCGAGCCCATGAGAACGCCGAGCTCGCCGATCCACGCGCCCCGCGACATCCACGAGAGGCGGTGCCCCTCCGGCCCCTCCGGCCGCGCCTCGAAGAGCCCGCTGTAGACGACGTAGGCGTGGTCGCTCGCCTCACCGGCGCGGATCAGCGGCTCGCGGGCGCGAATGACCCGGGCGCG
>JAGQIT010000224.1 GCA_020431135.1 Myxococcales bacterium
AGCCGACGGAGCCGACGGAGACGACGCCGAAGCCGACCGAGCCGACGGAGCCGACCGAGAACGCGACCCCGCCGACGCGCTCCCTCCTCGATCCGCCGCTGCGCCCGGCGATGCCCCTGACGGTGGTCCTCCCGGAGGCGCTGCCGGCCGACCTCGAGGCGATCCGGCGCGAGCCGGCGGCGGTCAAGGTCAAGGTCTTCGTCGATGAGGCCTGGGCCGAGAAGGCCGCGGATCCCTTCGCCTACGCCCAGCAGACGGTCGCCTGGGCCTCGCAGATCTACGAGTCGCAGATCGGCCTGCGCTTCGAGCTCCAGTCGATCGCCCGCTGGGAGGACGCGCCGAGCGGGCTCGCGGCCAAGCTCGCCGCGCTCTGCGGGCAGCCGAGCGACGGCGCCGAGATGATCCTCGGCTTCGCCAGCGAGGCGGTCAGCGGCGCCGACGAGGCGCTCGCCGACGGCCGCTGCGCGATCGTCCCCCAGAGCTCGCGCTCGCGCCAGGCGCCGCACCTTCGCAGCCTCCTCTTCGTCGTCGGCCGCCTGCTCGGCGCCGAGGCGATCGGCGATCCGGGGAGCGAGGCCTGGCGCCGCGGCTCGTGGATGGGCGACGTCCTCGCCGACGACGCCCAGCCGCTGTGGATCGACGAGGACAGCCGCGCGGCGATGCTCCGCGGCAAGCGTGCGGCGCCCTGGACGGGCGCCCCGGGCGGGGCTGCGGACGCGGCCGCCGACCGAGAGGAGGCCGAGTGATGGCGAAGCCCAACGTGAACCAGAGCGCCGTCCCGGCGAAGGTCGCCCCCGAGGCCGAGGAGAATGAGTCGCGGGCCGGGTGGATCCTCGGCTGGGTCGTCGTCCCCGGGGTGATCCTCGGCGGGATCTTCGTCGGCGGCGCCTACGTCGGCGCCAACATGGCCGAGAGCTGGATGACCCGCGCGGTCATGTGGCTCTTCGGCTGAGTCGGGTCGGGTCGGCGGGCTCGATGCTCGTCGCGTCGAGTCGCTGAGGTAGAGAGGAGGCCGTCGCGCGCCGCGATCAGCCTCGGGCATGGGGACGCGGGCTCAGCCGCCGTCCTCGCAGAGGAGCCCGCCGCCGCTCTCGGAGCAGCCCCCTGGGCAGACCTCGTCCCAGAAGGGCGCGAAGCAGTCGCAGCTCGCGACGCCAGCGCAGGCGGCCGGCAGCGGCGCGCAGCCGTCGTTGCCTCCGGACTGCGAGTCGACGCAGACCCAGCCGTCGCCGCAGCCGGGGGTGCACGCCGAGCTGTCGGCGCAGTAGTGCAGCGGAACGCAGGGGCCCCAGCACTCGCCGATCACCGACGGGACCTCGTCGCCCTCGCAGGCCGGCGGCTCCTGGGCGCAGACGACCGGCCCGGCGCAGTTGATCGCGGAGCTGAGCTCGCAGATCCCCGAGCGGCAGGTCGCGGCGAGGCCCTCGAGCCCCTGCGCGGTGCACTCGCCGACGAGGCAGTCGTTCTCGCATGCGTCCGGCTCGTCGTCGGCGGGGAGCGACGAGCACTCGCAGCAGTTGTCGACGAGCTGGCAGTCGGCGTCGACGACACACTCGGGCTCGACGCCGCCGGTCGTGCCCGAGGTCCCGGTCGCGCTCGCGCTGCCGCTGCCGGTCGTCGACGTCGCGGTGTCGGTGCCGGTGCCGTCGGTGGTCGAGGCAGTCGCGCTCGTCGACTCGGTCGCGCTCGCTGAGGTCGAGGTCGTGGTCGTCGAGGAGGTCCCGCTGTCGTCGCCGACGCAGGCGGCGAGCGGCAGGCAGAGCGCGAGGCGAAGGAGGCGCGTAGGGGAGCGAAGTAGGCCAAGCATGGGCGCGAGCATAGCAGCCTGCGGCCTGCTCGGCGCTCCGGGGCGCCGCGGGCAGGTGCGCTGCACCGTCGTCGCCTCGTGCGCTCGTCGCGACCCGCGGGCGTGATCGTCCCGGCTCGGTGGGTCGCTACGCCGCGAGCGGCCCCCACGGCCGATCCATCGCTCAGCGCTTGAACGTCGCGGCTTCGCCAGCGTCGGCGCCAGCGCGCTCGCGCAGCACCGCGAGGAGGCGCTCCGGGTGATCGGTCATCAGCGCGTCGACGCCGAGCGCGAGGAGGCGGCGCATCTGCGCCGGCTCGTCGATCGTCCACACGTGGACGTCGACGCCGTGGCGGTGGGCGTTGGCGACGAAGGCGGGGTCGACGACGGTGAGCCGGCCGTGCGTCGCCGGGACCTGGAGGGCGTCGAAGTCGGGGCGCCGGCGCGGGCCGGCGCGCAGCCGCGTCTGCAGCCAGAAGCGGAGGATCTCGCTGGCCCCCGCCGAGGTCGCGACGCGCCCCTTGGCGAGGCGGCGGAAGGCGGCGACCACCGGCGCGTGCTCCGAGGCGACGAGGACGCGATCGTGGACGCGGTGGTGGTGGATGAACCCCCACACGGCGCGGAGCGCCGCCGGGTCGCGCTCCTTGATCTCGATGTTGACGCGGACGTCGGGGTGGAGCGCGAGGACCTCGGCGAGGCTCGGGATCCGGATCCCGCGGCCGCGGAAGGGGAAGGCGACGCCGTCGACGGTGAAGCGGTGGCCGGCGTCGAGGCGGCGGAGCTCGGCGAGCGTGAAGCGGCGGACGAGGCCGACGCCGTCCGTCGTCCGCTCGACGGTCGGGTCGTGGATCGTCACGAGCTCGCCGTCGCGGGTCAGGTGGACGTCCGTCTCGAGGTGGCGAAAGCCGGCGTCCACCGCCCGCTGGAACGCCCAGAGCGTGTTCTCCGGGGCGACCGCCGCGCCACCGCGGTGGGCGAAGGCGAGGGGACGGGGGGCGTCGAGGTAGGGGCGTCGATCGGGCATCAGGCCTCGGGCCGAGGATGGCGGCGGCCGACGCCGCGCGCAAGCTCACGGGACCGCGCGTTCGCTGCGCGGGCGCGTCGCGTCCGCTGCGAGGAGTCCGTGGACGGCGGACCTCCGCGGCCTCGGCGAGCCGGAGCGGGGGACGCGTACACGCGAGCGCGACCGCATCTTGCGTTGTGACGGGAGGCGCGGGACTCTGGGTGGCCGCCGCCAGACGCGTCGCTCGCATGACCGCCGATCCCGACAAGACCACGGGCGCGGCCCCGATCGGGGCCTTCCTCCGCCGCCACTTCCGCCACTTCAACGCCGCGACCCTGGTCGACGCCGCCGACGCCTACCGGGCCCACGTCGACGGCGGCGGCGCGATGCTCGTGACGCTCGCGGGGGCGATGAGCACGGCGGAGCTCGGGGTCAGCCTGGCGGCGATGATCCGCGCCGGCAAGGTCCACGCGATCGCGTGCACGGGGGCCAACCTCGAGGAGGACCTTTTCAACCTCGTCGCCCACTCGAGCTACGTCCGCGTGCCCGACTACCGCTCGCTGACGCCGGCGGACGAGCGCGCGCTCCTCGATCGCCAGCTCAACCGCGTCACCGACACGTGCATCCCCGAGGAGGCGGCGATGCGGCGGATCGAGGAGGCGATCCTCGACGAGTGGCTGCGGGCCGACGCCGCCGGCGAGCGCCACTTCCCGCACGAGTTCGCCTACCGCGTGCTCCGCAGCGGCGCGCTCGCGGACGCCTACGAGATCGACCCGGCCGACTCGTGGCTCGTCGCCGCGGCCGAGCGCGATCTGCCGATCGTCGTCCCCGGCTGGGAGGACTCGACCCTCGGCAACATGTACGCCGCGCGTGTGATCCGCGGCGAGATCCGCGACGTCCACACCGTCCGCGGCGGCGTCGAGTACATGGTCGAGCTCGCCGGGTGGTACGGGCAGACCGCGGCGCGCTCGCCGATGGGCTTCTTTCAGATCGGCGGAGGGATCGCCGGCGACTTCCCGATCTGCGTGGTGCCGCTGCTCCGCCAGGACCTGCGCCGGCGCGACACCCCGCTGTGGAGCTACTTCTGCCAGATCTCCGACTCGACGACCTCGTACGGCTCGTACTCCGGGGCGACGCCGGGCGAGAAGATCTCGTGGGAGAAGCTCGATCCGTCGACGCCGAGCTTCATCATCGAGTCCGACGCGACCATCGTCGCGCC
>JAGQIT010000225.1 GCA_020431135.1 Myxococcales bacterium
AGGCCGAGGACGTAGAGCGCGAGGCGGGTCAGGGGGGCGCGGGCGAGGTCGACGTCGACGCGGGCGTCGGCGCGGGCGGCCGCGCGTTGGAGGCGGAGGCGCTCGCCGGCGGTCATCCGCGGGGCGATCTTCGCGAGGAAGGTCGCGCGATCGATCCCGTGCTTGGCCGCGAGCCCCTCGGCGATCGAGTAGGGGAGCTCGTACACCGCCTCGCGGCTGTAGTGCGCGCGGCGGAAGGCGTCGAGGAGCGGCGTCGCGTAGCGGGCCGCGTGCCAGCCGCGGGCGAGGAAGCGCGGGAGCTCGCCGGGGAGGCGGAGATGGGCGTGGCGCGCGAGGAGCCGGAGCTTGCCGCGGTACTTCACCGCGTCGAAGACGAGGTCGCGGCGCTGGCCGAGGTACTCGGCGATCAGCGCCCGCGTCCGCCGGTTGTTGACGCGCCCGCGGGCGCAGGCGACGAGGACCCGGTAGGCGCGCTGCGGCGGCAGCTCGGCGAGCGCCGCGGCGATCAGCGCCCCCTCCTCGGCGCGCTCCGCCGGCGCGAGCCCGCGGCTGCTCGTCAGCAGCCCCTCGATGATCCGCCCGCGGTTGTAGTCGTTGATCCCGGCGGCGAGCGTGCGCGCGTAGAGGCGGCGGTAGTTGCCGCGGATGTAGTCGTGGAGGAAGGCGATCGCCACCGTCTGCTGGTGGCCGTCGCTGTAGAACTCGCGCTGGCCGGTGCAGGCGAAGCACGCGTTGATGAAGACCAGGAGGTCCTCGTGGGCGACGCGTGCCGCCTCGGCGGCGTAGCGAGCGGCGGTCATCGGCGGCGCGGAGGGGAACGAGGCCGCCCGGGGAGGGGTGGGCCCGACGAGCTAGGCAGCTTCAGAGACTGATTCGGAAGTCGAGCCTGAGTCCCGCGGGCGGCGACCGACGATAGCACGCCCGCGGCCCCGCAGACGCGCTCACAGCGGCGCGATGTCGACCTCGAGGCAGAAGCGCGGCGTGTCGTCGGGCATCGGGTAGATCTCCGTGAGTCGCTCCGCCATGGTGTCGCAGCCCATGCCCCCGGCGGTCATCCGGACGACGGAGGTGCCGGCGACGGGGGACTGGAGGTCGACCGCGGGCGCGAGCTGTGTCTCGGGTCCGGTCGTCTCGTAGCCGACGCAGAACCTCTTCTCGTTGACGACGACGGGTTGGTTGAAGTCGAAGGACTTGTAGCCGTCGCCGGGTGCGGCCTGGCCGACGTCTTGCTCGGCCAGCAGGTCGCCGAACCACTGGGTCATGTCGTCGTAGAGGAAGACCTCGAGCTGGACGTTCGCCTGGCCGAGGACCGCGCGCGGGTGGACGCCGATCCGCGAGACCTCGAAGGGGGGCTCGATCGGCGCCTCGAAGCACTCCGCCGCCCGGTGCCTCGCCGGCGCCGGCGACTTGTCCATATAGGCGCAGTGGAGGCCGACGACGCAGTTCGCCGGGTCGCCGAAGTTCTTGAGGGTCAGCGGCTCGGCGTCGACGGCCGTCGTCGAGGCGTCGGTCGTCGAGGCGTCGGTGGTCGCGTCGCCGCCCGTGCTCGTGCCGCTGTCGGTGCCGCTGCCGGCGTCGCCCCCGGTCGCGCTCGTCTCGGCGGCCTCCGTCGAGCTGCTCTCACTTGCGGTCGCGGCGAGCGTGGTGCCCACGCCGTCGGTTGGATCGTCGAAGTCGGGGCTGACGATGACGCACGCGCAGGTGAGCGACGCTCCGAACACCGCGACGACAACCCCACAAAACCCGCGCATATCGCAACGCTACCACCCTGGGCGCGGGCTCGGGGGCTGGAAGCGGCGTCCGCACAGAGCATGTCTCTTGGGTCAGTATGATGGTGCGCGGACGCGACGCGGGCGCGCGGCGACGGGCCGTCTGCGCCTGCGGGTGGACGCGCGATTGCGTCCGTGGTAGGTCGCCGCCCGTGCGTCACCGCCTCCTCTCTCTCACGCTCCTCACGGCCGCCGCCTGCAACGGCTCGGGCGCCGCCGACCCCTGCACTGACGACAGCGACTGCGCCGCGGGGAGCTGCGTCGACGGCGAGTGCGTGGGCGGCAGCGCGACCACGGGGAGCGGCGGCTCGACGAGCGGCGAGGGATCGTCGACGGGCGGCGACGGGCGCGTCCTCGAGCGCGGCGACGACTGCGATCCGCTCGCGCCGCTGAGCTGCGTCCCTGGCCTCGTCTGCACGCCCTTCGGCACCTGCGAGGAGACCTGCGACGAGGAGCACTGCGCGGGCAACGACAGCTTCTGCTATTCGACGAGCCCGTCGCGGGTGTGCAACGGCGCCGAGCGCCCGCACTGCGTCAGCGCCAGCGGGGCGATGAAGGTGTGCAGCGACGTCGACGTCGAGCCGCCCTGGCGCTTCTGCGGCGACGGCAGCAACGTCGCCCACTACTACCACTTCTCGGGGATCCCCGACGGCGACTGCGTCTCCGGCGGCCTCTACTTCGCGACCTCGCACATGTGCCTCAGCGCGGTCCAGGACACGTCGATCACCCTGCTCGGCGGCAACGTCGAGGTCTACACCGACGACCCGACCGGCTTCACCGACGACAACCAATGCGACTACTTCGCCGAGGTCGAGCTGACCAACCTCCAGGCGATCGGCGGCTTCGTCCGCGTCGGCCACCTCTCCGGGATGACGGCGGAGAGCGACCTCGAGGTGAAGTTCCGCGAGCTCAAGATGCCGTCGCTCCAGGTCGTCTACGGCGGCCTCCACTACTACGAGGCGGAGCACGCGGAGGTCGTCAACTACCCCGGCCTCGAGTACGTCGGCGGCTTCCTCGTGCTCGACGACCTCCCGAACCTGACGACCGCCTACCTCCCGGGCCTGCGTGAGGTCCGCGGGAGCCTGCGGATTCACGACGTCCCGGCGCTGAAGACCGTCGACCTCGGGGCGATCGAGGTGATCGACGGCTACGTGTCGATCCGCAACGCGCCGTGCGTCGATGCGGCGACGATCGCCGCGATCGAGGCGGCGGCGCTCGGTCCGGTGTCGATCGACGCGGCGACGGTGGCGACCGGCGAGGGCTGCTAGCTGGCGCAGCGCCTCGAGTCGTACCGCGCCGCGCGAGGCCTGAGAGAGGATCAGCGGCGCGGATCGGCGGCGGCTCTGCGGTAGAGGGACGCCTCGACCTCCGCGCGGCGCTCCTCGAGGGCCTCGATCTGCGCGTCGTTGTCCGCACCTGCGCCGCGCGCCGCCGCCAGCCGGCGGTAGCGCAGCGCGACCACGAAGAGGAGCCGATCGTCCTCGAGGCAGGCGACGACGTCGAGGAGCGCCGGCGCCGAGGCCTCGGGCGGCGGGTCGATGATCGTCGCCCCGCAGGCGCGCGCGTGCAGGGTGCTCGCGGCGTCGCGATCGCTGAGGATGGAGAGGTAGAGCGCGCGGATTCGCGTCCGCGCATGCACGGCCTCAGCGCGCGTCGGGTGGATCCTGCGCAGGTACTCGAGGACCCGGATCGCGTGGCCGAAGCGGCCCGCCTCTTCGTAGGCCGCGGCCGCATCGACGAGGAGCTGCGCGGCGCGCTCGTCCCCCTCGGAGAGATCGTTGACCGCGCCGATGAGCTCGGCGGCGCGGGCCTCGAGGGCGGCGAGCTCAGCGGCCGCGCGGGTGTCTGGCTTCGCCGCCCATGGGGTGATCGCGGGGGCCTGCGGCGGCGTCGTCGGTCGCGGAGGCGGCCGCTCCGGGGCCTCCGTGTGCGCGCACCCGCCGAGGAGGACGAGCGCCGCTGCGACCGCTGTCGCCGGAGGGGCGGCGCGGCGGCGCGGCGGCGATCCGGTGGGCGGCATCGGCCGGAGGATCGCACCTCCCGCGGCCCGCGACCAGGCGCCGCCACAGGCCGCTAGAGCAGGTCGGTGAGCTTGATCGCGATCCCGAAGACGCCGAGGCACATCTCGTCGAGGGTCTCCTCGCCGAGGTGGACGTCGACCGGCGCGTCGAGGCCCTGCTCGGCGAGCGCCTGGACGACGAAGGGGTTCGACATCGAGTTGTTGTAGTCGCAGCGCATGTGGAGCTCGTCGCCCGAGCGCAGCTGCGGCACCTCGTCGAGGGGCGCGTCGTAGGCGTAGGCGCGCTGCCAGCCGAAGTCCCAGTTCGGGGTCTGGACCAGGCACTCCTCGTCGGGCTCGTCGCCCACGGGGTTGTTGTGGACCAGCTTCACGAGCATGTCGGTGCCGACGTAGTGCATGTGGGTGCCGGCGGCCCAGATCCGGAGGTCCGGGAGGTTGTCGAGGCGGACCTTCATCGACTCGCTGTGGTCGTCGGCGCCGGCGGGGATGCGGAACTGGACGCCGCCGTCGTCGCCTGGCCCGGGCTGGAGCCCGTAGCCGCCGCTGCGCGGGCCGCTCTCGTTGCCGACGAGGCCGAGGAGGGCGACGTAGCTCGGCAGGCTCGGGTGGTAGCGCAGGTCGATCGACGTCGAGTCGTCGACCTCCGGCCCGGCGCCGGTCGGGTGGTAGTGGACGTTCATCACCAGGCGCGCGCCGGCGGGGATCCGGTAGGCGGTGTCGGGCGGGGTGACCATCGCCGCCATCCCCGGGGCCCAGGCGCCGATCAAGGTGATGTTGCCGTTGATCCCGGCGCCGCCGAAGCACTCGTACTGGCCGTTCTCGTCGGCGACGTCGGCCGACTTCGCCTCCTCGTCGACGTAGATCAGGACGTGGTGGACGATCTTCGAGTTGCCGGCGTTGATCTGCAGGCCGTTCACCCAGGTGTCGAGGTCGTAGCCGGGGTCGATCGAGTAGCAGATGAACGAGTCGCTCTTGCCGTCGATGGTCACGCCGCTCGGGATCGTCAGGCGCTCGTCGGCGTCGACGAGGTCGAGGCTCGGCGGCTCGGGGAGCGGCGCGGCGGCGTTCGGATCGCCCTCGGGGGCGCCGGCGTCGGCCCAGGCGCGGAGCAGCGCCTTGTCGTCGTCGCTCAGCCGGAGGTCGTCCTTCCAGCCGTAGCGCGGCTGGCACTCATCGGTCTCGGCGGCGAGGAAGGGCGGCATGCTCCCGTCCTCGACGCTGTCGGCGAGGAGCGTCGCCCAGTCCTTGGCGGCGGCGTAGCTCGTCAGCGAGAACGGCGAGATGCCGTCCGGGTGGTGGCAGCTCGTGCACTTCTCGGCCACGAGCGGCGCGACGTCTTGGTGCCAGGTCGGGCCCGCGGCGACGCCGGTGTCGGAGTCCGTGTTGGCGTCGGTGTCGCTGTCGCCGTCGGTCGTGCTCGACGTGGTGGCGGCCGTCGCAGACGCCTGCGTCTCGCCTTCGCCGCCCGAGCACGCGAGCCCGAGCGAGGTC
The DNA here is from genome assembly GCA_020431135.1 of Myxococcales bacterium. Taxonomy (GTDB): domain Bacteria; phylum Myxococcota_A; class Polyangia; order Nannocystales; family Nannocystaceae; genus JADJRG01. The sequence continues at coordinate 5,281 of JAGQIT010000225.1, forward strand.
AGGAGGAGGACGGCGATTCTCGGCGAGAACGGGGCGACACGCGGCATGCGCTCACGCTATGGGATCGACCCTGGGGGCGCAAGCTGACTCTTCGAACCAACGCGAAGCGCCCTGGGGCGGACCCCAGGGCGCTCGCGGGCGCGGGCGCTTCCGCGCGAGGGGAGCGATCAGAGCTGGCCGCAGTCGGCGATCTCGACCGGCTTCGCGGTCCGCCCGGAGCGCGAGCCGACGGCCTCCATCTGGGCGACCACGTCGTCGCCCTCGACGACCTTGCCGAAGACGACGTGCTTGCCGTCGAGCCAGGGGCAGGGGACGGTGGTGATGAAGAACTGCGAGCCGTTGGTCCCGGGGCCGGCGTTGGCCATCGACAGGAGGTTGGCGCGGTCGTGCTTGAGCTTGAAGTTCTCGTCCTCGAACTTGGCGCCGTAGATCGACTCGCCGCCGGTGCCGTTGCCGCGGGTGAAGTCGCCGCCCTGGCACATGAAGTCCGGGATGATCCGGTGGAACGCGGAGCCCTTGTAGTGGAGGGCCTTGCCGCTGCGACCGACGCCCTTCTCGCCCGTGCACAGGGCGCGGAAGTTCTCAGCGGTCCTGGGGGTGACGTCGGCGAAGAGCTCGAAGACGATGCGGCCGGCGGAGGCGCCACCGATGTTGATGTCGAAGAAGACGCGGGGGTTGGCTTGCATGGGGATCCTTGGGTGCGCGCGCGGGCACGCTGACGGCCGCGGAATACCGTCGATAGGGGCGTCGGCGCAACCCCGTTGACCACGCCCGCGCCGCCGAGACCCGCTGTGGAGCCCTCACGGACCGCGAGGGTCCACCAGGCCGCCGGCGTGTCCGAGGTCCACAGCGCGCCCAGACGCCGCGAACGCCGACCCCGTCGCCTCGCTCAGCGCTGGGTCGCGAGGGTCGACGAGGTCGCGCGAGCGCGCCGAAGACTCGGACACCCGCCGGGCGTGCGACCCGGTCGACCCTCGCCGCCGCGGCGTTCAGGTCGGGTGGGAGCTGTCAGCGCGGCGCGGCGGACCTCTGGAGTCGACCGACGTCTCTGTCCTGGGGCTCTGCGCTACGAGCCGCCGCGGAGCCGGTCGATTCGCCGCTGCAAGTACGGTGAGAAGTGGCCCTTGTACTTCTCCCACAGGCTGGCCCGTCGCCAGTCCTCGCCGGTGACCCGCCCGCGACAGGACGGCGCCTCGCAGGTGCAGTCAAATTCATCGTAGGGGCTGCCGTCGCTCATCGCATAGTCGAAGGTGATCTCATCACCGGGGGCGATGTCGCGGAGCGCCACGAGCGTGACCTGTCCCGAGAGACCTGCGCTCGGATCGCAGGAGTGGTTGACGAGATCCGCCGGCTCCGCGGGCCTCTCCGGCGAGGCGACGCCGAGGTAGAGCTGCTCCTCGATCTGCAGGCCGTAGCGCCGCTCGCTCGCCGCGAGCTGGAGGAACGCGTCGGCGGGCATGACCCTCCCAGACCAGACGACCAGCACGGCGCCGCGCGCGAACGGTGACTGTGCATAGACGCCCCAGCCGTGGCCGCCGTCCCGACGGCGTGCGTGCAGCCCGGGCGCTAGATAGGACAGGTACGGATGTGCCATCGGGATCACTTCCAATACGCGCATAAGCGCGAGCGCGACTCACCGAGAGAGCAGCCTATCGTCGGCGTGAACGGCCTTCAATCGTCGAATTCGAGCCTCACCGAGGAAGGCGCGCGGGCCGATGTCCAACGCGCGAAGTCCTCGTCTTCGGGGGCCGTCGCAGCGCGCCTGGCCGCGGCCGCTAGCGCCCGCGCAGGTGGGCCCAGATCCCCCCTTGCGGCGTGAGGGTCGCCGTCGGCAGCGCTCGGACGACGCGATCATCGACCGGCGCCAGGCGGAAGCGCTGGAAGATCGCCGCGAGCGCGGCTTGGCCCTCGAGGAGCGCGAGCTCCTTGCCGATGCACAGCCGCTGGCCGGCGCCGAAGGGGACGTAGGCGAAGCTGTGGCGATCGCTCGCGCGCTCGGGATCGAAGCGCCCCGGGTCGAAGCGCTCGGGATCGGCCCAGACGTCGGGGTGCCGGTGCCAGAGGTAGATCGGCAGGATGACCGTCGTGCCGGCGGGGATCCGCACGCCGTCGATCGTGTCATCGGCGATCGCGACGCGCGGCAGCCACGACGCCGGCGGGTAGAGGCGCAGCGACTCCTGGAGGACCTGGCGGGCGTAGGGCATGCGTCGCAGGTCGGCGAAGGTCAGCCGGCGGTCGCCGAGGGTCGCGTCGATCTCGCCCTCGAGGTGGGCCATCACCGACGGGGTGCGGAGCATCAGGTGGATCGCCCAGGCGAGGCCGAGGGCCGTGGTCTCGTAGCCGGCGAGGAAGATGCCGACGGCCTCGTCGAGGAGCTGGGTGTCGTTCATCCGCTCGCCGGTGTCCGCGTCGACGGCGTCGATGAGCAGGGCGAGGAGCGTCTCCTCGCCGACGCCCGCCGCTCGGCGGCGATCGATGAGCTGGGCGACGAGCTCGCGGATCGTCGTCCGCGCCGCCCGGAAGCGCCGGCGGCCGGGGACCGGCGCCCAGCTCGGCAGGCCGTGGGTGAGGACGCCGACGAGCGTGTACCCGAGGATGATCGGCAGCTCGCGGGCGATCGTGTCGATCTCCGCCTGGCTGATGTGATCGCCGAACATCGTCCGCGTGATCACCCGCATCGTGATCGCCGACATGTTGGCGCAGACGTCGAAGCGCGCCGTCGGGATCGTCCATCGGCCTAGCTCGTCGTCGATCGCCTGGATCACCGTCTCGGCCATGGCGACGATGCGCTTGCGGTGGAACTGCGGCTGCATCAGCCGCCGCTGACGCAGCCAGCGATCGCCCTCGCTGACGATGATCCCGTCGCCGAGGAGCTCGCGGAGCACCGCCCAGAAGCCGCCGCCCTTGCGGTAGTTCGCGGCGTTGTCGCGGAGCACCCGCTGGCCGTGCGAAGGGTGGCAGAGGACGATCGGGCGCCCCGGGAGGTCGAGCGCGTAGACGTCCCCTGCGCGGGCGCGGACGCGCGCCAAGTAGTCGAGGCGCTCGTGGAGCAGGCCGATGAGCGGGAAGCCGCCGGGGCGCGGCGCCGCGTCGCCGGCGCGGCGTGTGGAGCTGGGCTCAACGCGGACGTTCATGTTCGTGTAGTTGCGCAGATGCGGGAAGTGATCCCGTGTTCTCGCGAAGAAGAGGAGAAATCACCCGCTGCGCGGCGGAGGTCGGCGTGCGCTGATGGCGACCGCCAGCTCCGCGCAGCCCGCCTGCGCGCGCGGTACATGTCTGTTCGGTCATGTTTTGCCGGCGGGGCGCGGCGCGGCGTGTCCAGTCGAGGGGACGTCACCGCGGCGCGGAGGTCTCCGCTAGGGGCGCGCCCGCGCGGCCGAGGTCCTCACGGCGTGACCGTGATCGAGCTCAGGGTCCAGGTGTTCTGGCCGTGGTTGTGGAGGTGGAAGCGGACCGGGGCGCCGAGCGGGTGGTCGATCGGCGCGTCGATGTCGAGGGTGATGACCTCGGCCGGGCCGGGGATCACCAGGGTCCGCTCCCAGGCGATCGTCTCGCCGAGGAGGAGGGCGACGTGGGCGGTCGCCGGCTCGGCCGCGGTCAGATCGAAGTGGCGCATCGACAGGGTGATCGTCGCGCCCTCCTTGACCTCGACGAGCCCAGGCTGCTCGATCATCGCGTAGTTGCAGAAGTTGGTGTCGATGTCGAGCTCGTCGCCCTCGAGGAAGATCCCGGCGAGGCCGCAGTCGACCGGGGCGGGGCGGTGATCCGCGAGGGGATCGGCGGTCGCCTCCATCTGCACCCAGAGGTCGTTGAGGGTCAGCGGCTCGGGCTCAGCGGCGGCGGTCGTGGACGCGTCCGCGGACGAACTCGCGTCGGAGCCGGCGCTCGTCTCCGTCGCGGCGGTCGTCGACTCGCCGCCGGCGCAGCCGCCCAGGGCCACGGCCAAGGCGAGGGCGGCCGTCGAGCGGAGCACGTCTAGAGGTCCTCCAGGGCGGCGCTCGTGCACTCCGGCGGCGCCGTCACGGGGTTGCAGCGCGCCGGGTTGCCGTCGACGAGGTCCATCCAGTAGGTCTTGCCCTGGATCGGCGCCGGGAAGTCGTCCTTGAGCATGTGGATGCCGTTGGCCATCGCCGTCTCGAGGTCGGCCTGGCAGGCGTCGTCGTCCTCGCCGGCGCCGCAGACGTTGGTCGCGATCAGGATCTGCGCGGCGTGGGCGGCCGTGATCGACGCGTCGTCGCTGAGGCCGAGCTTGGCGATCGCCGCCCACGGCGCGGCGAATTGATCGGGCTCGACGCGGGCGAACATCGCCCGACCCTCGGTCGTCGTGAAGCCGTAGGTGTAGTCCTCGGACTTGTCGTCCGTGTTGAGGAGGACGAAGAGCACCTGGCCGCGGACGCTGGCGATCGTCGGCCAGCCGCCGTCCTCGAGGGCGGCGCGGACGCTCGCGTAGTCGCCCTGGATGTCGTCGGGGGTGAGCAGGCGCTCCTCCGGGAAGACCGCGCGGATGTCGTCGTCGATCAGGTCGAGGTCGCCGGCGTCGATCGGCAGGCCGCCGGTCGAGTCCTTGATCTCGAGCCAGACCGCGACCGGCAGGTGGAGCGGGTGGTCGTCGGACCAGCCCTTGATCACCTCGAGGCAGTCGGTGAAGGCGTCGCAGGTCGACACGGAGTCGATCACGCTGATGTGATAGACCTCGAAGCCGCCGAGGCCCTCGTGGACGTCGAGCTCGAAGGCGCGGACGCCCTGATCGGCGAGCTGGACGTCGAGCGGCGCGTGGCTGTACTCGTGGCTCGCGTCGAAGGGGATCGGCGGCTCGACGTGGTACGAGTTGTGGGTGCCCTTGACCTGGACGTGGTCGAGGGTGAGGAGATCGTCGAGCGGATCGCCGCCCGTCGAGGTGTCCGTGTCCGTGGCGGCGTCGGTGTCGGAGGTCGTCGAGGTCGAGGTCGTCTCGCCTGACGTCGTCGTCGTCGTCGTGTCCACGCCTGTGGTCGTCGAGGTCGAGGTCGAGGTCGAGGTCGTCGCATCGCCGGTCGAGGTCGAGGTCGAGGTCGAGGTCGTCTCCGCGCCCGCGCTCGTCTCGGCCTCCGTCGTCCCCGACGAGGTCCCGGCCGTCGCCGTCCCGCTGGCGCCGGGATCCGGCGACCCGCAGGCGAAGGCGGCGAGGAGGAGCACGGGAGCGCGGCGCATCGGCCCGGCCATGGTCGCACATCCGCGGCGCTCGCGGTGGGCGGCGGCGGTGGGCGAGCGCCGGCCGGTCATGCTAGAGAGAGCGCCCATGCCCGCGGACCTCCCGGCGATCGTCGACGTGATCATCGAGTACCCGCGGCTGGCGATGATCAAGCGGCGCAGCGACGGCGCGATCGACTTCGTCTCGCCTCTGCCCTGCCCCTTCAACTACGGGTCGATCCCCGGCTTCGTCGCCGGCGACGGCGATCCGCTCGACGCGGTGGTGCTCGGCGCGCGCCTGCCCGCGGGCGCGAAGGTGCGCCGGCGGGTCGTCGGCGTCGTCGACTTCATCGACGACGGCTGCGAGGATCCGAAGGTCATCTGCGCCGAGGGCCCGCTGAGCCCCGGGCAGCGCCGCGGCGTCGAGCTCTTCTTCGCGGTCTACGCCCGCTTC
>JAGQIT010001519.1 GCA_020431135.1 Myxococcales bacterium
CGCCCGGTACTCGAGGCCGACGAGCACGCCGGGGCGCGGCTGCGAGTCCGCCGCGAGCGCGAGGGTGTGGGAGCGCAGCGCCCAGGAGTCGGCGTAGAAGCGGTAGAGGCCGCCGAGCGCGAGCCAGCGGCCGACGGCCTGGCGGAGCTGACCGACGACGGCGTGACGGGCCCGCAGGCGCGGGACCTCCTCGGGGACGCAGAGGGCGGCCGTCGCCGAGCACAGGCCGTCGCCGCCGAGGGCGACGTAGCGGTAGGGGCTCGCCTGGTAGCCGGCGATCCCCCGGAGCTCGTAGGCGACGACCGCCAGCGTCGTCCGCGTGAGGACGAGGCCGGCGCTGAGGAGGGCGCCGCCGCTGAGCGCCCGCTCGGCGAAGTTCTCGTCGCCGGCGCGGCCGATCTGATCGACGGCGCCGAAGAGGCGCGCACTCAGGGTGAGGGTCCGCTGCAGGAGGTCGCGCTGGCCCCGGAGGTGGACCGCGTGCGAGGTGTAGTCTGGCTCATACGACAGGCGGTAGCCGGCAGCGATCGCGCCGGCGCCGATCTCCTCGACGTAGCCGGCCTCGACCTCGTGGCGGAGCTCGCTCACCCGGCCGGTCGCGGCGCTGCGGATGTCGACCGACGCCGAGCTCCAGGCGTCGAGGCTGTAGGTGACGTCGAGCACGCGGCGAGGTGTCCTTAGGGACTGGCGGTAGCGGACGCGCGGCGAGATCACTGTCGTGCGATCGCTGTCGGCGCGGACGTAGAGGCTCGCCCTCCCCTCGCCCCCGACCTCGGCGGGCGCCGGCGCGTCACCACCCGCGGCAGGGGGAGCGGCGCCGCTGAGGAGCGCCAGGCCGAGGGCGAAGGCGCACGCGTGAGATGCGGAGGTCGACATACGGGGGTCCCGGCCGATGGCCCGTGAGACCGCTTCTAGCCGAAATTTCGAGTTAATTGAAATTAATTTTCAAAATCACTTTCAACTATGTCAGGCTCCTCCCGTCGGCGTCGAAGGGCGCCCGCTCGCCGCGATGTCCCCGTCCACGACCCCGCGCCGCCCCCCCTCCGCGAGTGCTCGCGCCGCCCAGCCGTGGCTCGCGCTCGCCCTGTCGCTGAGCGGCCCGGCCTGCGACGCGCCGACCCGGGCCCTGCCGCGGCCGGACCCCGAGGTCTTCGCCGAGTCCGTCTACCCGACGCTGCTGCGCGACTGCGCCTTCGCCGGCTGCCACGGCGACCCGCGGCGTCCCCTCTTCATCCCAGGCCCCGGCCGCGTGCGCCTCGATCCCGAGTCGACCCCGCTCGACCCGGCGACCGCCGCGGAGATCGGCCTCGCCTACGATCGCGCCCGCGGGCTGGCCGAGCGCGAGGTCGGCGACGCGGCGCCGCTCCTCGTCGAGAAGACCCTCGCCGGGAGCGCCCACGGCGGCCGCGATCGCCACGGCGTCAACGTCTATGAGGACGACGCAGCGCCCGGTCTCGCGGCGCTTGAGGCCTGGCTCGCGGACGCGGCGGGAGGTGACGAGCCATGAGCGCGGCGCGGCACCTCAGTCGCCTCCTCGACGCGAGCGAGGGCGAGAGCTCGACCTGCGTGACGCCGGCGCTTTGCACCGCCGCGTCGGCACATCATGTCCGAACAACCATATTGAAGGGCGCCGCCGGAGGGGACGAGGCGTGAGCGGGTCACGGCACCTCGGGCGCCTCCTCGACGCGAGCGCGCTCCTTCTCTTCGCCGGCGAGGTCTCGGCCGGCGCACCGTCGGCGCTCCACACCGCGAGACGGGCAGCACCTCTCCTATCAACTGGGCCCGAGCCAGCTGCTGGAGGTGACCCGTCATGAGCGCGTCGCGGCACCTCGGGGCATGCCTCGGCGCGGGCGCCCTCATCCTTCTATGCGCCGCCGAAGCCTCGGCCTACTCGACGCCGGCGCTCTACACCGCGGATCCGCGGCAGAGCGGCGGCGGCGGCGGGCGGGTCTTCACCGGCGCGCCGGCGGACGGCCTGACCTGCGCGGTCTGCCACCGCGGCGGCGAGGCCACGGGCTTCGAGCTCGTCGGCGGCCCGGGCGGGCCCTATCAGCTCGGCGCGACCTATGCCTTCGAGCTGCGCTGGCCCGGCGAGCGCGTCGGTCTGGCAGCGGAGGCGAGCGACCTCGACGGGCGCCCGCTCGGCAGCCTCGTCGGGCCGCCCGAGCCGCTCCTCGAGGCGGCGGATCGCTGCGCAAGCGGCGC
>JAGQIT010000226.1 GCA_020431135.1 Myxococcales bacterium
GGCCGTGGCGGTGTGGGCGTCACTGGACGAAACGCCCGGCTATGCCGCGATGGTCGGCCTGCTGCACCGCCTCTTCGGACCGGCACCGGCGGATGCGCTCCGTGCCCCCTACGCACTGGGCGACCGGACCGACCTCGGCGACCTGATCGCAGGCTCGCCCCTCGACGGTGCCCAGGTGCGAACTGTCTCCGGCACCGCCCGCTTCGCCTCCATCGACGCGTGGGTGACCACCGATATTCGCGGCTGGACGCTGGCCGATGTCCTCGACGACGATCAGTTCGTGGCGCTGCTCGACCGCGCCCGGTCGGACCTGAGCCGGTTCGCGGGCGCGGACGGCGCGGTTTCCTTTGCCGCGCCGGTCCACATCGCGACGGTAATGCTCTAAATCGGTTCCGGCTCGGCTTCGTACAGCCGCAGCGACCGGTCGGAAATGCCGAGGCCGGGGCCGGCCGCGCGCCAGGTCGCGATGTGGTCTGATTTCGCGTGGCGGGAGAGCGCCTCGCGACTCGACCATCGCTCGCTGATGTGGATCAGGTTCGGATCGAACAGGTCGATGGCAAACGCGTAGTGGATGCAGCCGTCCTCGGCGCGGGTCGCCGTGATGACGGTCTCCATGTGCGGCCGCGCCCGCTCCATGTCGGGCACGCGGATGGTTCCTTCGATGACGATCATGACGTCGCCTCCCTGTCTACAGCTTGAGAATTTGCACCCGCGCGTCGCGGGCGTCGTACATGAAGAGCCGTCCGGCGAGGCTGTCGCCGGTGCCGGCGATCTCCTTCAGCGCCTCCAGCTCCATCATCGATCCGATGACGCCGGGCAGCGCGCCGAGGATGCCGGCCGTCTCGCAGGCCGGGGCCTGATCGTCGGACGGCGCGGTCGGGACCAGATCGCGATAGGACGGCATCGGTCGCCCGTCCGGGCGCGTCTCGTAGGGCTTGAAGACCGAAACCGTGCCGTCGAAGGCGCCGACCGCGCCGGTCACCAGCGGCTTCTTCGCCGCCGCGCAGGCATCGGCGTGTCCCTCGAGCCAGGTGCTCACGTAGTCGTCGACGCGGCCGTGGATCCGCCCCCAGATCGCCGCGGCCTGCGGGACGCCGCTGGCGGCGAAGGCCGCGGCGAGGGCGGTCTGGCGCGCCGGCGACCAGACCTCTTCGGTCATCGTCGCCGCCCCGGCCGCGCAGGCGTCGACCTCCGCGGGGCGCTGGGCCCCGAGGTAGCCGGCGAAGAGCGCGGCGCCGGCGAACCCCGCGGTCGTCAGCAGGCGCCGGCGTCGACGCCCGCTCGACAGCGCCCGATCGAGGTCGGCGATCAGCGCGTCCATCGTCGGGTAGCGGGCCTCGGGATCGACGCTGAGGCCGCGGCGCAGCAGCGCCCGGATCCCCGCCGGCGCCCGCTCGCCCTTGGTCCCCGGCGGATCGGGGCGGACCTCGCCGCGGAGCAGCGCCTTGAGCAGCGCCTCCATGGTCTCGCCGGCGAAGGGCCGGACCCCGAAGAGCCCCTCGTAGAGCGCGACGCAGAAGCTGAATTGATCGCTGCGCGGGCTCGAGACCAGGGTCGCGAATTGCTCGGGGGCCATGTACGCCGGCGTCCCCATCAGGACGCCGGTGTTCGTCAGGGTCTGGGCGAGGAGCGCGTCGCGGGGCCGCCCGGATGAGCGCGGCACGGCGGCGAGCGTGTCGGCCTCGGCGCTCGTCCGCGTGATCACCTCGGGCAAGGTGATCGCCGCGCCCGAGTCAGCGATCGCCGCGGCCGCGCGCGCCTCGTCGCCACGGGCGAGGCCGAAGTCGAGAACGCGGACCCGGCCGTCGTCGCCGACCATGACGTTCTCGGGCTTGAAGTCGCGGTGGATCAGGCCGACGGCGTGGGCCGCCGCGAGGCCGCGGGCGGCGTCGCGGTAGAGCTCAGCGACCTCGCGCCAGGTGGCCGCCTTGGCGCAGCGCTCGCGCAGGTCGACCCCCTCCACCAGCTCCATGGCGATGTAGACGAGGCCCTCGAAGGTCCCGCTCTCGTAGACCGTGATCACGTTGGGGTGCGAGAGGCGGGCCATCGCCTGGGCCTCGCGCAGGAGGCGGGCGCGCGCCGCCTCGGACTCGCTCGACTCGGGGCGGAGGATCTTGATCGCGACCTCGCGGTCGAGCTCGGGGTCGCGGGCGCGGTGGACCACCCCCATGCCGCCGCCGCCGAGGCGCTCGAGGAGGACGAAGCGGCCGATCGTCTCCTCGTCCTCCGCGTCCGCTCCGGCGCCGAGGCCGAGGCCGGGCCCGCCGAAGAGCAGCGCCTGCACGCGCCGGCGCGCGTCGGAGACGTCCGGCGCGCCGGCGTGCGTCGTCACCCCGAGGAGGCGCTCGCCGACGCTGTCGCTCAGGTCCATCCCATCTCCCTCGGAGCCGATAGACACGCCTGGACGCCGATCGATCACGCGTGCCCCACATTATCTGGTTCTGGTTCTCCCGAGCCCGGCGGCGTTCTCCCGCGACCGGCCGCCGAACCACAGCCGCCCCCCGCAATAACACCGTCCAGGGCCCGCTTTTACGCTTCAGAGCGTGATTGACGCGACGCGGACGCGGCGCCGACGAAGCGCCACAGCGACCCCTCGGCGCGCGCGGATGACCGCGCGAACGCGGTCCCGGGGGACGCTCGCCGCGGACTGCGAGTAGGATGCCCGCGTGGACACGGACTTTCAGCTCCTCGAGGCCTGGCGCGCGGGCGATCGGGCGGCCGGCACCGAGCTCTTCAACCGCCACTTCAACGGGCTCTACCGCTTCTTCCGCAACAAGGTCGGCGACGACGCCGACGACCTCGTCCAGCAGACCTTCCTCGCGGTGGTCAAGGCGCGCGACCGCTTCCGCGGCGACTCGAGCTTCCGCACCTACCTGTTCACGGCCGCGCGCAGCAAGCTCTACAACCACTTCAGCCGCAAGCGCCCCGACCAGAGGGACCGCCTCGGCGTGACCTCGGTGATCGACCTCGGGGTGTCGATGCACCGGATGATGGTCAAGAGCGAGGAGCAGCGCCTCCTCCTCGAGGGCCTGCGCGCCCTCCCCCTCGACCTCCAGGTCGCCCTCGAGCTCCACTACTTCGAGGGCATGCGCGGGCCGGCGCTCGCCGAGGTCCTCGAGATCCCCGAGGGCACCGTCCGCAGCCGCCTCCGCCGCGGCCGCGAGCGCCTGCGCGACGAGCTCGAGCGCCTCAGCGCCTCCTCCGAGCGGGCGGCGACGACGATGACCAACCTCGACGGCTGGGCCGCGCAGATCCGCGAGATCCTCAAGGGGCAGTAGGCGCGCCCTCGGCCCGTGGGGCCGGACCGGATGGCGCCGCTGTGGCCGCGCGACGGGGCCATACGCGGCGATTTCGGGGTTTCTCGAGAAAGATCACCGCGCCGCAATCTCTCCGGCGGCGGTCGGTACCCCGTGATCAGAAGGCGCCGACGACGGCCCCGCCAAGGAGAGAGACGATGACCCGCACGACCACCATCCGCACCGCCCTGCTCGCCCTCAGCCTCGCCGCCGCCGCCACGATCACCGGCTGCGACCAGCCGCTCGAGCTCGAGGTCACCGCCGACGGCCACCTCCGGGTCGACGCCGAGGAGCTCGAGGCCTTCCTCGGCGACGAGGACGACGCCGACGAGACCGTCGAGGCTGAGGCCGAGGGCGCCGACTCGAACGAGGTCGACGCGGCCGCGGAGCTCGACCTCGAGGCCGCCGACGACGCCGACGCCACGACCGAGCCCCCCACGCTCGAGGAGTGCCTGAGCGAGTACTGCTACCTCAACTCGCCGGGCTCGGAGTACAGCGGCCAGTGCCTGTTCACGGAGCCCGGTCAGCACCCCCTCGGCCTGAGCGGCGCCTGCGTCCTGGTCCCGGGCGACCACCCGAACCCCGGCTGCGAGATCTGGGCCTACTTCGGCCAGTACTGCACCGAGATCGAGGGCCCCCAGGAGAGCGGCACCGCCTGATACGCTGCGCCTCCCAAAGAGGAGGAGCGACGATGAGGATCTTCATCACCGGCGCGTCAGGCTTCGCCGGCGGCCGGATCGCCAGCAAGCTCGCGGCCGCCGGGCACGAGGTCGCGGCGATGGCCCGCTCGGACCGCAGCGCCGCGCTCGTCGAGGAGCGCGGCGCGACGCCGATACGCTGCGCCCTCGGCGAGGTCGACCCCGCCGATCTCGCCGGCGTCGACGCGATCGTCCACGCCGCGGCCAAGGTCGAGGACTGGGGCGACCCGGCCGACTTCCGGCGGGCGAACGTCGACGGCACGCGCCAGCTCGTCGAGGCGGCGCAGGCCGCCGGCGTCCGCCGCTTCATCCACATCGGCACCGAGGCCGTGCTCTTCACCGGCGACCACCTCGTCGACGTCGACGAGACCCACCCCTACCCGGCGCGCCACCGCTTCCCCTACTCGGAGACCAAGGCCGAAGCCGAGCGCCTCGTGCTCGCCGCGAACAGCCCGGCGATGACGACGATCTCCCTGCGCCCGCGCCTGATCTGGGGCCCCGGCGACCAGACCGTGCTCCCGGAGATCGTCAAGATGGCCGAGGCCGGCGCCTACGTCTGGCTCGACGGCGGCCGCCACCGGACCTCGACCTGCCACGTCGACAACCTCGTCGCCGGGGCCCTGCGCGCCCTCGAGGCCGGCCGCGGCGGCGAGGCCTACTTCATCGCCGACGCGACGATCAGCAGCCACCGCGACTTCCTCAGCCGCCTCGCCGCGACCCGCGGCGTCGACCTCGGCCGCCGCTCGCTCCCCGGCGCCCTCGTGCGCCCGCTCGCCGGCGGCGTCGAGCGCCTGTGGTGGACCTTCCGCCCCGGGCGCAAGCCGCCGCTGACCCGCTTCGCGATCAGCATGCTCTCGCGGACCGTCACCGTCAGCACCGCCAAGGCCGAGGCTGAGCTCGGCTACCGGCCGGTCGTCAGCGTCGACGAGGGGCTGGCGGCGCTGCGCGACTCGGCCGCCTAAGGGGCTGTCTCGCAGATCGGCGCGCCGATTGCGGGACAGCCTCCTAGGGCTCGGCGACCGCCTCTACGCCGAGGACCCGGCGGGGAACGCCCGCGCGATCGCGGCCGCGACCGCCTCCTTAGCGCCGCCGCGATAGAACCCGCCGTGCGCGCCGAGCATGTGCTCGAAGTCGTGGCCTAGGAGGCGGCGGAAGTCGCCCTCGAGCGACCCGCCCTCGGGCGTCGCGCCGCGAAGCCACGGCGGACCGACCAGCATCGCCAGCGAGAAGCCCATCTGCTTGGCGCCGGCGCTCATGCCCTCGCTGCAGTTGCTCCAATCGGCCCAGTACTGGAGGCTGTCCGCGGTCAGCAGCACGCCGCCGTCCTGCTCGAGGATGATCGCGCACTCCGGGAAGTTGGCGCCGGCGAAGACGTGCAGCGCGGCGCGGTCGAAGGGCATGTGGTCCGCGGCGAGGAGCTCGTCGGCCGCCGGCTCGGGGCGCGCCTGCCGGCCCGGCAGACACCAGAGCTTCGCCCCGTGGGTGTCGACGTAGTAGCGGTCGTCCATCGCGTGGAAGTTGCCGATCCGCACGACGTGCTTGATCTCGCCGAGCTCCGCGAGCTGGGCCTCGCCCGCCGCCGAGAGGCGCACCGCGTTGATCAGGCTGAGCTCCCGGCCGCGGCGGACGATCGCCATGTTGCGGCTGAGGCAGCGGCCGGGCCTGAACTCGACGCTGCCGTGCACCCAGTAGAGGTCTGGTAGCAGCGCCTCGACGGGGTCGTGGTGGGTCGCGGGTGGGTAGTGCGCGCTCTCTTCGTGCATGCGATCTCCTCGTGTGCCTCCGTCGCTCATCGACGGCGTGGTCGGTTTTTTTGTACCGACTCGAATAATAATGGAAGGTCGCTGATTTTTGTGCAAGATAGTATTTAATGAAGCGCCCCCGCGGACGCCCGCGCGAATACGACCCAGAGGAGGCCCTCGACGCCGCGATGGGCGTCTTCTGGGCGAGGGGCTACGCGGCCACGAGCCTCACCGACCTCAGCGAAGCGACGGGGATGAACCGCCCGAGCCTCTACGCGGCCTTCGGTGACAAGCGCTCGGTCTTCCTCCGCGCCCTCCACCGCTACTCCGCGCGCATGGCCCGTGAGGTCGGGCAGGCCCTCGCCGCCGACGACCTCAGCGAGGCGCTCTTCGACTTCTACGCGCGGATGATCGACGTCTTCCTCGCGGGGGAGCCCGGGCATCGCGGCTGCATGGTCGCGACCTCCGCGAGCGTCGAGGCGCCGGCCGACGCGGAGATCAAAGAGATCGTCCGCGGCAGCGTCGATCGGCTCGACGCGGCGCTCGGCGACCGCTTCCGCCGCGCGGCCGACGAGGGGCTGCTCGCGGGGGAGGAGGCGCGGTCGCGGGGGCGGCTCGCGACCGCCGTACTCCACAGCTTGTCGGTGCGCGCGCGCGCCGGCCAGAGCCG
>JAGQIT010000227.1 GCA_020431135.1 Myxococcales bacterium
GTCGTCGTCGTCGTCGTACTCGTCGAGCAGCTCATCGAGCAGCTGGTCGTCGAGCGACTGGTCGTCCTCGGGTCGCTCGTCCTCGTCCGGGAGCTCCGGCGGCCGGGCGCGCCAGAACTTCGTCATTAGCGACGACACCCCCTACTGGGACGCCGCGATCATGGGGATCTTCGGCGCCCTCACGCTCCTCGTCTTCGCCGCCTGGGTCGCCCGCGGGATCCTCCGCGCGCGCCGCGAGAGCGCCGCGGCCCGCCAGATCGGCGACTCCGCGGCGGCCGAGATGATGCGCGCAGGCGGCCTCGGCTCGGCCCTCCGCGGATGGAGCGCGCGCACGCCCCCCCGCGCCGCGCGTAGCGGCCAGGCGCAGCCCGCGGACCAGCGCGCCGCTCGCCCGCGCCGTCGTCGGCCGCGGCTGCGCGAGCTCGACCCGGACTTCTCGCAGATCGCCTTCGAGGACCTCGCCTTCCGCCTCTACGCCGCCGCCTACCGGGCGACCACCCGCGGCTCCGACCTCGACGCCCTCGCCCCCTACCTGACCCCTGAGATCCGCAAGCAGCTCCGCGCGACCAACTGGAGGAACGGGATCGTCGACGGCGTCGTCGTCGGCGCGCTGGTCTTCGGCCGCGTCGACAACGAAGGCGAGCACATGACGATCAACGTGCGCTACGAGGCCAACGTCGCGTACACCGGCATGGTCCGCCCCTACACCGACTACCTCCGCGAGCGCTGGACCTTCCGCCGGCGCATGGAGGCCACGACCCGGCCGCCGGAGGAGACGCTGGCGCTCGGCTGCCCGTCGTGCGGCGCCCCCTTCGTGTCGAGCGACGACCGGCGCTGCGACCACTGCGACACCGTCGTCGACGACGCCCGCTTCAACTGGCAGGTCTACCGCGTCGAGCGGCTCGCTCAGGTGCAGAGGCCGCCGGCTCTCGGCCACTCCGTCGTCGAGGTCGGCACCGACGATCCGACGATCGTCCAGGCGGACCTCGACGTCCGCCTCGCGGCCCTCGAGGGCGAGGACCCGAGCTTCTCGGTCGCCGGCGTCGAGGCCCGGGTGCGGACGATCTTCGCCGAGCTCGGCGCCGCCTGGAACGACGGCGACCTCCCGCGCATGCGCCCGCTCCTCAGCGACGCCCTCTTCGACTACATGCGCTACTGGATCTTCGCCTACGAGGATCAGGGGCTGCGCAACATGGTCACCGACGCCCGCGTCCTCCGCGTCGAGCCGGCCAAGTTCACCCGCGATCCCTACTTCCAGGCGATCACCGTGCGCCTCTTCGCCGACGGCCACGACTACACGCTCGACGCCGGCGGCGACGTGGTGAGCGGCAGCCTCCGCGAGCTCCGGGTCTACTCCGAGTACTGGACCCTCATCCGCAGCGCCGCCCGCCCCGAGCGCAGGAGCGACGACGCCGACCGCTGCCCGAGCTGCGGCGCCCCCCTCGACCTGACGATGGCCGGCAACTGCGAGCGCTGCGGGATCCACCTGACCCTCGGGGAATTCGACTGGGTGCTGTCGAAGATCGAGCAGGACGAGGTCTACCGCGGGTAGCGGGCTGCAAACAGCCTGCAAACAGCCTGTGCGCGGGATCCCACGCCCGCCTCCCGGGCCGCGCGGCCGCTTGCCCCGGGCCGCGTCGGCGCGCGAAGATCAGGGGCGATGCGCCGCCTCGCCGCCCTCGCCACCGGCCTCGCGCTCGCCGCGGGCCTCGCCTGCGGGCTTATCAGCGACGGCCTCGACGGCTCGCTGACCTCCGACGCGCCGACGCTCGGCTCGTGGACCTTCGTCCCCGACACCTGCGAGTCGGGCCAGCGCCGCGGCTTCAACGGCGTCTCGCTCTACGACGACGACCACCCCGAGATCGCGATCGACGTCGTCGACGACCCGCTCGACGGCCTCGCCCTGGCGGTCGACGGCGTCCAGTGCGACGACCGCACGACCTGCACGCCGGTCGTCCTCTACGCCAGCGACTGCCCCGCCCTCGACGGCTACATCTACCGCAACACCTCGGTGTCGACGAACAACGTCTGGCACGTCGAGGGCTGGGTGTCGGTCGAGTGCGAGCTCCCCGGCGGCGGCCGCCTGCGCGGCGACGTCAACTTCGACGGCTGCCACTGAGCCGCCGAGGATCTGACTCAAGAGACACTATCCTCGGCGGGGCGACCGGGGCTCAGCGATACAGCCGATAGAAGCGGAACGGCTTCGGCCAGGCCTCGCGCGGCTTGAAGGCGATCGCGACCTCCTCGCCGCCGAGCGCCGACTCGGTGAGAACGACGTGATCGGCGAACTCTTTGGCCCGCGCGAACTCCCTGTCGTTCACCGTGCACACCGCCTTGAAAAACTGGCCCTCAAGCCAGGTCGTCACCTCGGGGCTGTCCTTGAAGCGCAGATAGCAGGCGAGCGAGGCGTGGGCGGCGGCGACGATCGCGAGGCCGGTCGGCACGGACTCGCGGATCAGGATGTACATCTTCACCGCCCCACGGTGCGCGGCGCCCGAGGCCGCGGTCAAGCGCCGGCGCCCGAGCGCGGCTCGACCGCGTCGACACAGGACGCGACGCCTGCGGAGGCGCGGCGTGCTCTCGTGTCGCGCTCGCCGACCCTCTTGGCGCCTTCAGAGCGCGGATGGGCTTCGAGAAGACGAGGGCGCTCGGGACCCTGCCTCGCCGCGTCGCGTCGCGCCGCGAGGCCTCAGCCGCAGCGCGCGACGAGCTCGGCGGGGTCGTCCCCGAGGCGCCAGCCGACGACGCCGCGGACGTCGAGCGCCGGCGCCTCGCGCTCGCCTTCCCCGTCGTGGATCAGCACCACCGGGATCCCCTGCTCGTCGGCGACGCGCACGAGCGCGCGCACGAGCTCGACCTCCTCGGCCTCGGCCGCGCCCGCGTCGATGATCACCGCGCGCCAGCGGCGATCGACCATCGACCACAGCACCTCGGCGACGCCGTCCATGTAGGTGAGCGGCGCGACGCGGCTGAGCGCGCGCTGGACCGCCGCGCGGGTCCCCGCCGCCCCCTCGGCGACGACGATCCCCGGGCCGTGGGGCGGCGCCTCCGGGCGGCTGCGCGGGAGCCAGACGGAGAAGGTCGTGCCGACGTCGAGCGTGCTGTCGACCGTGACAGCGCCGCCCATGCGCTCGCACAGCGCCCGCGTGATGTGGAGGCCGAGGCCGGTGCCCTTGCTCTGGCGCGCGCCCTCCTGGACCTGGGCGAAGGGGCGGAAGAGGGCGCGGCACTGGGCGTCGCTCATGCCGATGCCGCTGTCGGCGACGTCGATCCGGACCCAGGTGTCGCCCTCGTGGGCCAGGGTCACGCGGATCATCCCGTCCTTCGTGTACTTGCAGGCGTTGCTCAGGAGGTTGAGGAGCACCTGGCGGATCCGCGTCGGGTCGCCGCGCAGCGTCACCTCGGCGTCGCCGCTGAGGCGGACGGCGTTGTGCTCGGCGGCGGCCAGCGGCCGGATCGTCTCGAAGGCCGAGCGCGCGAGGGCGACGAGGTCGATCTCCTGATCAGCGAAGGTCACGCGGTCGGCGTCGATGCGCGCGAGGTCGAGGATGTCGTCGACGAGGCGGAGCATGTGCGAGCCGGCGTCGCCGATCCGCGCGGCGACGTCGCGGCGCTCGTCGTCGTCCAGCGGCTCGTCCTCGCCGAGGTACTCGGCGAACCCGAGGATCGCGTTCAGCGGCGTCCGCAGGTCGTGGGTGACGTGGGCGAGGAGGTCGCGCTGATCGAGCTCGGCGCCGCTCCCGGCCCCGCTGTCGAAGCCGACGACCCCCTCCCCGTCCTCGCGCAGCCGCGCCGCCGACTCGGCGGCGAGGAGGCGGCGCGCGAGATCGGCGGTCGTCCGCATCAGCTCGAGCTGATCGATGACCTGGCGCCCGAGGATCTTCAGCGCCCGGAGCTGGCGCTTGCTCAGCGTGCGCGGCTTGCGATCGAGCACGCAGATCGTCCCGAGCTTGTAGCCGTCGTTGGTGATCAGCGGCGCGCCGGCGTAGAAGCGGATCTCCGCGTCGCCGGTGACGTAGGGGTTGTCGGCGAAGCGCGGATCCTCCTGCGCGTCCGGGACGACCATCACCTCGTCGTCGAGGATCGCGTGGGCGCAGAAGGCGAGCTCGCGCGGGGTCTCGTCGATCTCGAGGCCCACCCGCGCCTTAAACCACTGGCGGTCGCTGTCGATCAGGCTGATGAGGGCGATCGGCGCGCCGCAGATCTCGCTGGCCAGCGCCGTCAGCTCGTCGAAGCGCGCCTCCGGCGAGGTGTCGAGGACGGCGTAGCGAGCGAGCGCCCGCAGGCGCTCGGGCTCGTCTTCAGGGATCGGCGGCGACTCCACGCGGCGACGACGATCCCATGACCACTCTAGAGGACACAAGGCGCTCTGCGCCCGCGGACCCTCGCATCAGAGCGTGCGCAGCGATCGTGATGTCCGCCCGCCGGCCGACGAACGCGACGCGACGGTCGAAGCCGAGCGGGCCTGCGTGTGGCGACGTCGACGGCCGCGCGTCAGCGTCCTGCGACGTCGTCGTACGTCACGAGGACGACCAGCTGATCGCCCGCGTTGAGGCGCACCGGAGCGTCCCGCGGGGGGTTTAGCTCCGCGTCCCGGTCGGCCCACGCGACCCCGAGGGCGACGTGCCCGCGCGCGAGCACAGCCTCGGCGATCGCCCGGAACGAGACCGGCGCCCCGAGCTCGACGCCGTAGTGCTGCGGCGGTCGGTAGGTGATCTCAGCGCCGCCCGCCGTGAACAGCTCCTCAAAGACCGGGTGGAGATCCGGGCGGAGGGCGACCTGGGCGAGCATGTGGGCGAAGAGCTGCGGGCTGATGAGCACCTCGTGCTCGCAGCCCGTGAGGAGCGACGCGTTGTCCTCCTGCATCAGCTCGACGAGCAGCGCCGCCTCCCTGGTCGCGCCCTGCAGACGCCTGCGCAGCTGCAAGAACGCCACGGCCGTCCGCGCGTCCGCCTCCTCATCGGACGTGACCCGCCCCGTGCCGACGAGGACGATGGCGTCCGCGGTCTCGGCGGGGATCCGCCGCCAATCGCCTGGATCCGCGTAGTCCGCCTCGATGTGCTCGGTGCGCTCGACGAGCGCCGCCGGCGTCGACTGGGCCCGCTCGGCGGCGGACGTCAGCGAGACCGTGACGATCCGCTCCGGTCGCGTCGTGTAGCTCGCGATCTCCTGGAGGAGGAAGGGGACGACGTGACTCCAGCCGAGGATCAGGATCCTCCGCGCGGTCGAACCTGTGCTCCCGGCCATGTTGGGGACGCCGCGCGCGATCGCGCCCTCGGACGCCGCGCCGCTCGCCTCCGGCCGACACGACGCCCAGTCGTGGGCGAGGAGCACGAGGCGGTCGCCCGGCGCCACCACGCTGTCCGGCGGCGGGTTCAGCATCGGCACGTCGCGGCCGTCGACGAGCCGCAGCCACCCGAGAACGACGGCCCGCGGGAAGCGGCCGAGGAGCTCCTCGAAGCGCAGGCCGACCAGGCCCGGCTGCTCCCGCGTGAACAGCTCGGTGCGGTAGCCGTGCGAGAGGATCTCCGTGTAGACGCTGGAGAGGCCCGGGTGGCGGATGTTCTGCGCCATCAGCCGGCTGACGACCTCGTCGCAGCACAGCACCGAGAGCTGGCCGTCATAGGCCTCTTCGGCCAGGTCCGCCCGCCGCGGGTTGACGACCTCGACGACGAGGTGGGGCTTCGCCACGCCGGGCCGCGCCAAGAGCGGGTGCTTGCCGATCGAGAGGAGCGTCTTGATCGTCTGGATGTCCGCGTCGCGCACGCCGAGATCGCTGCGCTCGTCGGCCATCAGGACGATCGTCGAGGCGCGGGCGAAGTCGACGCGCTCGAGGTGGTCCGAGCGCAGCGGCTCGCCGCTGCGGAGGGTGATCTGGTTGGGACGCCACAGCCGCCCGAGGGCCGCGCGCAGCCCCTCGACGAGCGCGAGGTCGACCGACGGCGCGAGGATGACGAGGTGCAGCCGTCGCAGCCGTCGCAGCGCGAGGAAGCGCCGCAGGCGGCCCTGCGACGACAGGAGGTCCTTGACCACCGAGGCGGTCCGCGGCGTCCAGCCGAGCAGCAGGAGATGGTTGCGCCGGTGGATCGGCGTGATGCCGGACTCCAGGCGGCGCATCGTCGCGTTGAGCCACTGGGTGAGGATCGCCACCAGCGAGCCCATGAAGAGCACGTAGCCGAGCACGGTGACCGCGGTCGAGACCGTCCGGCGCAGCAGGCCCTCGTCGTCGCCGAGGTAGCCCGGGTCCGTGAGGCGGAGGAAGGCCCACCAGATCGACTCGCCGAGGCCGCCGCCGTCGAAGAGCCAGAGGATCACGCCGCCGCTGACGGCGATTAGGCCGATCGCGGCGGCCACCGCCAGCAGGTGGTAGCGAGTGCCGCGGACGAGGTAGCGCTCGAGCGCGTAGGTCAACGTCTGCGGGATCGCCAAGGCGGCTCGGTTATAGCCCTCGCGGCGCCCGCGTGGGAATCCACGAGGCGCGGCGGCGGGTCATCGACGCGGACGACGCGGGCGCGCGCTTCAGCCTCGAGTTCTCCGACGCCGCGCCGTCGTACCGTCCCGCGCTGCCGCGGTGAACGCCTCGCGTGGCATCGCGCCGCGATCGACAGCCCACATCGCTCCGACGAGAGACCGTGGCCGAGCCGTGCCCCGCCCCGAGTCAGGGCGGAGCGACTTGGTTAGGGCCCTTGGACCGCCGCTGGCGGCGGTCAGGTCGGCGGGAACTCGCGGACCTTCACCCCTTCGCCGTCGCCGGGGAAGGCGTCGTCGTAGTGCTCGACGCCGTATATGTAGAGGCGGCCGCCGGCGCCGATGAACCCGCCAGCCCCCGCCTGGAAGTCGCAGTAGCGGGTGTCGCCGGTGCTCGCGCTGCGGCAGGTGAGGTTGCGCTTCGCCACCTTGGTGAACGTCGGCGCCAACGTGTCGGGGTCGAGCTCCACGCGCCAGAGGTCGGCCCAGTCGTCGCCGAGCAGGGTCTTGTGGGTCCCGAGCACCATCAGCGCGCCGTCGCACCGGGTGATCAGCTGGAGGTTCTGGTAGGCCTCGAAGCCCGCGGGCGAGTCGCCGCTGGCCCGCGACGTCCACGTCGCTTCGGTCAGCGCGCGGCCGTCGGCCGGCGCCGAGAAGACCTCGTACTCCTCGGCGTCGTCGCCGAAGATCATCACCATCGCCTGGCCGTCGGCCAGGCGCGTCAGCCCGGCCGTGCCGGCGTCGTGGACCACGCCCGCTTGGCGCGCGACCGCCGGCCCCCAGACCGGGCTCGCGGGATCAT
>JAGQIT010000228.1 GCA_020431135.1 Myxococcales bacterium
TCCAGGGCCTGCGCAAGTGCGGCTCGTCGAACCCGGTCTTCCTCCTCGACGAGATCGACAAGATGTCGATGGACTTCCGCGGCGACCCGTCGGCGGCGATGCTCGAGGTCCTCGACCCCGAGCAGAACTCGGCCTTCGTCGACCACTTCCTCGACCTCGAGTACGACCTCTCGGACGTCCTCTTCATGTGCACGGCGAACTCGCTGCACACGATCCCGCTGCCGCTCCAGGACCGCATGGAGATCATCTCCCTGACCGGCTACACGGACGAGGAGAAGCTGAAGATCGCCCGCCAGTACCTGATCCCCAAGCAGGTCGAGCTCAACGGCATGGGCGAGGTCGAGGTCCACTTCACGGACCCCGGGATCCGCGAGATCATCGATCGCTACACCAAGGAGGCCGGCGTCCGCTCGCTCGAGCGCCAGATCTCCGCGGTCGCCCGCAAGCTCGCGGTCGAGTACATCCGCGACAAGAAGAAGAAGAAGTCGTTCAAGGCCGACGTGCGCACCGTCCAGCGCCTCCTCGGGCCGGCCAAGTACCGCTTCAACATGGGCGACGCCCACGACCAGGTCGGCATGGTCAACGGCCTCGCGGTGACGACCTTCGGCGGCGACCTCCTGCCGGCCGAGGCCTCGGTGATCGCCGGCAAGGGCAAGGTCACGCTCACCGGCAAGCTCGGCGAGGTCATGCAGGAGTCGGCCCAGGCGGCGATCTCCTACGTGCGCTCGCGCAGCCTCGCCTTCGGCCTCGAGCCCGACTTCTACGAGTCCCTCGACTTCCACGTCCACTTCCCCGAGGGCGCCGTGCCGAAGGACGGTCCGAGCGCGGGCGTGACGATCGTCGTCGCCCTGGTCTCGGCGCTGCTGCGCATGCCCGTGCGCAAGGACGTGGCGATGACCGGCGAGATCAACCTCCGCGGCAAGGTCCTGCCGATCGGCGGCCTCAAGGAGAAGGTCCTCGCGGCCTTCCGCGGCGGCATGAAGACGGTGATCTGCCCCAAGGAGAACGAGAAGGACCTCGCGGACATCCCGAAGAACGTCCTGCGCACCCTGACGATCAACCTGGCGACCAACCTCGACGAGGTGCTCCGCTGGGCGATCGTCCCGCCCGACGAGAACCACGCCAACAGCGCGTTCCGCGACTTCATGAACGGCGTCGACACTGCCCCGGTCGACTGGCGCGACGTCCACGCCTACCTCGAGGAGCGCAAGCGCAAGGAGCGTGACGAGCGGCGCGAGCACGGCCCGCACTGAGGCCCTTCAGGCCTGTCTCTCGCGCCCCGCGGTGTCGTCACCGCGGGGCGCGGTGCGTCTGCGGTCGGTGGGTTGGGTTGTGGGAGCTGGCGAGCGACGTCGGAGCCGACGCGCCCGAGACGAAGCTGGGCCGATATGGCCATCGATCGCCGCCGCAGGCTCAGCGATGCGGGAAACGGGCCTCAGCCTTGCGGTCAACGCTGGGCCGACGTGCGGCTATCCATCGCCGCCGCAGTCCCGAGACGCGAGCGCCTCGAGCGGGACGCAGGCCTCAGCCTAGCGGTCGAAGTAGAAGCGCTCCGACACCACCTCGCCGTCGCGCCAGCGGCGGGCCGAGACCTCGTGGAGGCGCTGGCGGCTGCCGTCGCGGAAGGTGAAGGTGTAGATCCACTCGGAGTAGGTGAGGTCGTCGCCGACGGCGGTGCCGACGAGCTCGGCCTCGAAGGCGGCGAGGTTGCCGATCAACGCCTGCTCGCGCTGGCGGTTGGCCTCCTTGCCCGTGACGGGCGGGTCGGTGTTCTCCTGCATCACGACGTCGTCGTGATAGAAGCGCTCGAACGCCGCGAGGGCCTCGCCCGCAAGGATCATCCGGTTGAGCTCGGCCTCGCGGGCCGCGAGATCGCTTGACTCCGTCATCGCTTCGGTGGTGCCCTGATAGCAGGTATGGGGGACCCCCGACCAGTGCCCGCAATCGCTGCGCTTGTCGCGGGCGTGTGAGCTTCTCCAACATCCTCCGCGAGCGCGCCGCGCAGGCGCCGCACCCTCCACGATGGACATCCCACCGCGCTGGCTCGTCGGCCTCGACCTCCTCCCCCAGAACACCGGCGTTCTGCGCCTCACGAGCTGGCTGCGCTCGGGCTCCCCGGTCGGCGTGACGACCGGCGTCCACGTCGTCGAGACCGGGCTCTTCCGCTTCGTCGGCGAGCGCCTGGCGACGATCCTCGACGCCGCGCGGGCGACGATGGACGAGGCGCTGATCGACGCCGGCTGCGCCAACCTCTTCCAGTCGCTCGAGGCGGTCGCGGCTTCGACCGCCGAGGACGGCCTCGAGGAGGCCGCCCAGCGCCACCAGGCGACGGCGCTCGTGATCGGCCGCTGGTCGCGGCGGGGCGAGCGCTCGCTGGTCAAGCTCGGCAGGGTCGCGCGCCGCGTCCTCCGCTCGCTGCCGCTGCCTGTGATCATCACGCCGCCGGATCTCCTGCGCTCGGACATCGGCGACGGGCCGATCGTCGTCGCCACCGATCTCAGCGAGACCTCGATCGCGGCCTGCAGCTTCGCCGCCGAGCTGGCCGCGCGCTATGATCGGGGGCTGCGCGTGATCTACGTCGGCGTGCCGATCGAGCACGCGGCCATCTACGTCCTCGACCACGACTGGGAGGTCGTCCGCGAGCAGGAGCGTCGCCTCGTCGTCGAGCGGGTCCAGGCCTGGGTGAGCGCCAACGTCCCCGGCGAGGCCGACGTCACGATCACCTACGGGGCGGTCGTCGACGAGGTCCTCGGCCTCGCGGAGCGCCTGCACGCGCCGATGATCGTCACCGGCTCGCGCAAGCTCTCGCTCGCCGAGCGGATCTTCGGATCGAGCACCGCGAGCTCCCTCGCCGGGCTCGCCAGCTGCCCCGTCGCGGTCGTCCCGCCGGGGTAGGAGACGGGTCGCAAATCGGCGGGCGCCGACGTTCTCGGCCGCGACGAAGCCGCAGGACGCCGGGTACATCGGCGCTTCGCCGATACCGAGAGCGCCGACGATGGCGGCGCGAGAGCACGCGCCGATTCGCGGGAAAGCCCTCTAGGGCGGCGCTCTGAAAGAGCCGATAGGGCGCGCGTCGAGACCTCGGACCGCCTCGGCGGCGGCGCTCGATCGCGACTGTGTGATGCGCCAGATCCTGGCGTAACAGCCAGGCAACCGCGCGGCGAGGCTGGGGGGCGGCGACGTCCTGCGCACATGTACCTACCGCCAGTCGCCATGCGCGAGCGCGAATCCCCGCGTTGCGGAGGGTCCAGACCGCGCTGGAGAAAAAGTCGCCGCGCGGCGAAACCCCCGGGCGGCGCGGCGGGGTCGTAGCTGTATCCCTTGTCGTGTGGGGATGCTCGGGTCCGGAAGTCGGATCCCCGGATCCGAGCTCGTCCATTTTGGAGTACGCGGTTGGTCCGTGCCCGCCGTGTATCTCCAATAGCTCGCCTCGACGGCCGCCACTTCCCTCCGTGTGGTCGTCGAGGCGAGCGCTCTTTTTGGCGTCCGCTGGGCGGGCGCGGGCGCCCACGCCCTACTTGGCGCGGCGCTCGAAGCGGATCGTGTTGATCTTGACGTCGTCGAGCGGCCGCGAGTCGACCCCGGGGAGGCTCTTGACCTTGACCTCGGAGATCTTGACCGGGACCTTGGGCTCGCACTGGCCGAAGATCGCGTGCTTACCGTCGAGGTGCGGCGTCTTCTTGACCGTGACGAAGAACTGCGACGAGCCCGTGTTCTTGCCGCGGTTGGCCATCGACAGGATCCCGGGCTTGTTGTGCTTGAGCTGCGGGTCGATCTCGTCGGGGATCAGGAAGCCGGGGAAGCCGGTGCCGGTGCCCATGCGGTCGCCCGTCTGGATCATGAAGTTCTTGATCACGCGGTGGAAGATCACGCCGTCGTAGAAGGGCTCGTCGGTGTGCCACGCGTCGGTCTTCTTGTCCCACCACGGCCGCTTGCCGCGGGCGAGGCCGACGAAGCTGGCGACGGTCTTCGGCGCCTTGTCCTCGAAGAGGACGCAGGCGAACTCGCCCATCGTCGTGTCGAAGATCGCGTAGAGCTTGCCGGCGTCCGGGTTGGCCAGCGCCTCGTCGCCGTCGAAGGCCATCTTGAGGGTGAACTCGCCGTCGATCGGGTCGCCCTGCGCCTTGTTGAAGGCGTAGAGGTCGGGGAGCTCGAGCCCCTTGGGGGCGATCTGGCCCTTGCGGAAGGTCTTGGGCGCGGCGGCCTTCGCCTTCGCCTCGGCCTCGCGCTGGGCCTGGAGCTTCTTCACGGCCTCCTCCTTGGCGCGCAGCTCCGCCTCGAGGGCGGCCTTCTCGGCGTCGGCCTTCGACTGCGCGGGCTCCTCGGCGCCCTTGTCAGCGGCCTTGTCGGCGCCCTTGTCTCCGTCGGCCGCGGGTTGATTCGCCGTGCAGGCGACGGCGAGGGCGGCGCAGGCGAGGAGGGCGAGTCTCGTGGTGCGGATCATGAAGGGTTCCTCCGAAGTGTCGTGCGGCCCCGCGCGGGGCCCGGGGCGTTTTCCCACGCCGCGGCCCCGTCGACAAGCTGACGGCCGCTCGGCGCGCCCGCGTCGACGTCCAGGAGCGCTCTCGGCCCGCCGCGCGCCGCGTCGGTCCGCGGACGAGCGCGCGGGGGCACGCGCGGACATTCAGGGGGTCTCCTTGCGCCGGAGCGCCAGGGGCCGCAGCCTCGAAGCCCGCTCGTGCTCGCGGTTTTGGCGCCTTGTCGGCGCGAGCGGAGCCGACGAGCGCTGCGCGAGCGCACACGACACCCTCCTCGCGCGGAGCCCACAGCGGGGCGCCGCTACCCGCGCGAGATTGTGATCCGGTCGATCGTCGGCGCCGGGCTCCCCCTGTCGTGGGTGCGGCGCTCGAGCTCGCGGACCACATGATGGTCCTCGCAGCGGCCGAAGATCGCGTATTCGCCGTTGAGGTGCGGCAGCTCGTTCGAGGTGATGAAGAACTGGGCCGCGCCCGAGTTCGGGCCGCCGTTGTTGGCCAGGGCCATGACGCCCGCGCGGTCGAACTTCGCCCCCGGCGAGATCTCGTCCTGGAGGCGAAAGCCCGGGTTCTCGCGGTCACCGCGGCGCCCGCCCTGGACGAATTGCCCCTCGATGGCGCGGTGCCAGGTGAGCCCGTCGTAGTAGGGCGCCTTGATCCACGGGCCGCCCTCGACCTCCTGGAAGGGGCGCAGACCGCGGGCGAGGCCGACGAAGGTCGCCACCGTCAGGGCCGCGGTCTCGGGCTCCAAGCGGCAGTGGACCGTGCCCGCGTCGGTCTCGATCACCGCGCGCAGCGGGCCCTCGCCCTCGAGCCCGGCGACCGCCTCTTCATATGGGAAGCGCCCGCCGTAGGGGTCGCCGGCGGCCTCATTCTCCGCGACGAGCTCGGGGAGCGGCGGGTCGTAGGCCCGCGGCGCGCTCGCGCCTGCGCAGGCCGAGAGGAGCAGGGCAGGGAGGGCCGCGCCGGTCCGCGCGGCTCGCGACGAAGTACGCACGGCGGCGAGCATACGCTACTCTCCCGGCGGCATGGCGGCTCAGCAGCGCGGGCGGCGAGCCCACTGGCGGCTCTTGGGGGGGCTCGCGCTGGTCCTCTCGCTCGGCTTCGGCCTCGGCGCCTGCAAGCCCAAGGAGCGCCCGCTCGCGCCGCCCGCCGGCACGCCGGCGATGGACGTGTCCCACGTCGCCTACTTCGATCGCGGGATCACGACCGCGCCGGTGGTGCTCGTCGGTCGCTCGCCGAGCGACGTCGTCGATCAGCGCCTCTTCGGCCAGCGCCTCGGCTACGCCGACCTAGTGGTGGTCGCCACCGTCGAGGAGAGCTGGGAGCGGCGGCGCGGCGCGGACGTCCGTCACTTCGTCCAGGTCCGCCTCGGCGAGCCGCTCCTCTACGAGCTGCCGAAGAAGACCGCCGAGACCCTGCGCCTCGAGGTCGTCAGCGAGGATCCCCTCGGCGACCTCCGGGGCGAGACCTTCGTCCTCTTCGTCCGCTGGTCGCCCGGCGAGCGCCCGCCCTTTCGCCACCATCTCATGATCGCCGACCAGGAGACGATCGAGCTGATTCAGGGGATGGTCGGGCACGCGATCGAAGCCGGGCAGCTCGATCGCCGGGCCGGCAAGCGGAAGAAGGGCCGGGGGGGCAAGCGGGGCGCCAACGGCGAGGCGAAGGGCGCGGCGAAGGCCGGCGGCAAGTAGGCTGTCGCCGACGAACTGCGGGTAGCGCGCGATGCCGGAACCCCGGCTTCCTTGAAGGAGGACTGCGCGGAGTCCGCGGGCGGGGCCGGGGGCCTCTTTCATTGAGGACTGGCACGGTCGCCTTCCTCCGGGAGGTCCACCAGATCTCCTGCTCGCGGGGCTGCCCGCGCCCGAAAAGCGAGCACAGATGGCGCTAGAAGCTGCAGGAGGCCGCTCCGGCTCCGCAGCGGGGCTGGAGTCCGGCTGGCGAGGACAGCGCGCGAGATCTCGCCACGAGGAGAAATCGAGGGCCCGAGAGCTGCCTTTCGATCATTTTTCTTCTGCGCGCTCTCCGCTCGATCCGTCGACTTCGCCGCAATGTCAC
>JAGQIT010000229.1 GCA_020431135.1 Myxococcales bacterium
TGACCGGCGAGCGCCTCGATCGTCGGGAAGCTGAAGAGCGTCAGCGTCTCGAGCGGCCTGCGGAACAGCTCCTCGATCTGCCCGGTCAGCTCGACGAGGGCGAGGGAGTCGAGCCCGTAGCTGCGCAGCGGCGCCCGCGGGTCGATGTGCTCGGGAGCGACGCCGAGATGCGCGGCGAGGAGCCGGCGCAACGTGTCGATCGCGCCGTCGGCGTCCGCGGGCGCAGCCTCCGACGGTCCGGCGTAGCGCGGCAGGGCGGGGGCCTCCGCGCGCGCGAGCTCCTCGAGCTCGCCGGACGTCCAAGCCGCGCCGGTCGCCCGCCGCTGGATCTTGCCGCTCGACGTCTTCGGCAGGCCGCCGCGCGCGAGCAGCGAGACGACGTGGAGCTCGAGCTCGAGCTCCTCGGCGACGCGGGCGCGGACCGCCTGGAGGATCGCCTCGGCGTCGAGCGGCGCGCCGCGGGGATCGACCTCCGCGACGACGACCGCGCGCTCCTCTCCGCCGACATCGACCCCAAAGGCCGCGACGCAGCCGGCGCGGACGTGCGGGTGGGCCTCCTGGGCGGCGGCCTCGATGTCCTGGGGGTAGACGTTGCGGCCGCGGATGATCAGGAGGTCCTTGAGGCGGCCGACGACGAAGAGCTCGTCGCCGCGGAGGAAGCCGAGGTCGCCGGTCCGCAGGAAGCCGCCGGCGCCGCCCTCGAGCGTCGCGTTGAAGGTCGCCGCGGACTCCTCGGGGCGCTCCCAGTAGCCGCCGGCGACGCTCGGGCCGCGGAGCCAGATCTCGCCGATCGCGTCGGCGGGGCAGCGACGTCGGGTCTCGGGATCGACGATCGCGACCTCGTAGTCGGCGGCGACCGGGCCGCAGCTCACCAGCGCCCGGCTCCTGTCGACGGCGTCCGACGCCCGCACGCGGCCGCCGGCGAGCGCGTCCGCGTCGACGCGGAGGTCGATCGGGGGCCGCGGCGCGCCGACGTTGCCGGAGACCAGCAGCGTCGCCTCGGCGAGCCCGTAGGTCGGGTAGAACGCCCGCCGATCGAAGCCGCAGCGGGCGAAGCGATCGGCGAAGGCCGCGAGGGTGTCGGCGCGGACGGGCTCCGCCCCGGTGAACGCGACCCGCCACGACGACAGGTCGAGGCGATCGAGCTCCGCGTCGGCGATCTTGCGCAGGCACAGGCGGTAGGCGAAGTCGGGGCCGCCGCTGGTGTGGGCGCCGGTCGCTGTGATCGCCTCGAGCCAGCGCAGCGGCCGGCGGAGGAAGTCGAGCGGCGACATGAAGGTGACCTCGAGGTTCGCGTAGACCGGCTGGATCACCCCGCCGACGAGCCCCATGTCGTGGATGTGCGGCAGCCAGATCAACCCGACCGCCCGCTCGGGGTGGGCGAAGCCGCGGCGGATCAGCGACGAGTTGTGGAGCAGGTTGCCGTGGGTGACGATCACGCCCTTGGGATCGCCGGTCGAACCCGAGGTGTACTGGAGGAGCGCGACGCTGTCTTGATCGACGGCCGGCGCCGTCCACTGGTCCTCGAGCCCCGCGGCGACGGCGTCGGAGGCGACCCAGCGCAGGGCGCTGAGGCGCGGCTCGGTCTTCGCCAGCGCCTGCGCCATAAGACAGATCACCTCCGGCGCGAGGACGACGGCGACGTCGGCGTCCTCGGCGATCCGCCGCAGGCGGGGGAGGGTCCGCGCGAGCCGGGTCGGATCCGGCGGGTAGGCCGGGACCGCGATCACCCCGGCGTAGAGGCAGCCGTAGAAGGCGGCGATGAAGGCGTCTCCAGGCGGGTAGAGGAGGAGCGCGCGCTCCCCTGCGAGCCCGAGCTCTTGGAGGTGGGCGGCGATCCGGCGGGCGCTCCGATCGGCGTCGGCCCACGTCGCCTCGACGGTCGGGCCGTCGACGTCGCCGGTCTGGAGGATTCGATAGTAGAGCGCCTGCGGCGTGTCCCTCGCGCGGTGCTGCAGGAGTTGGACGAGAGAGCGACAGGAGCGAGGAGTGACCGGCATTCTACACGCGTGGGCCCGCCAACTTCGCAGCTAGGCGCGCGAAATTTGTATGCGCATGAACAGGGACACGCAACCCTATTCTCGGACATCTCGGGCGCCGATCTTCGTTGCCCAACCCGCGAGGCTGCGGCTAGGTTGGTGGCATGCGCGACGCACCGGCACTCCGCTCAACCCAGCGGGCCGCGGGCACCACCCGCACGGCGATGGAGGCCGTCGCCCAGCAGGCCCGTATCCGGGCGAAGTACGCGGCTGAGTCGTGGCTCGGCCTGCGACCGTTCGTGCAGAGGGAGCTCAGCGGCCACGCCTCCGCGGCGCGGACCTTCTCCACGCCGGCGCTCGACGACGCGACGATGGCGGGGATCAAGCTCGTGTGGGCGAGCGCCGCGTTCTTCAAGCAGAGCCGCCCGCTCCAGCTCCTCTATATCGCCGGCGCCCAGCCGCTCCTGCGTCGCCTGCACGAGCGGCTCTATCGCCGCGTTCTCGCGGCGTGCGAGCGCCACGGCCCTGTCGCCCGCGCCGTGCCGATCCCCACCTACGACTGGCGAGAGGGGACCCCTGAAGACTTCTACAGGCGCTTCATCGAGAATCCGCACCCGGTGATCCTCCGGGGGTTCGCGCGCGACACCGAGGCCGTCCGGTCGTGGCGCTTCGACGCGATGCTCGCCCGCTTCGGCGACGAGAGGGTGCTCCTCACCCGCGCCGACAAGGACGGCTTCGACGGGACCCTCGCGCAGGTCGACGATCCGAGCGTCTACATCCACAACTGTGAGGTCGTCTTCCGCCGCTACCCCGAGCTCCTCGCGCAGCTCGAGCTCGAGCGTCTGGAGCCCTACATCAAGAAGGGCCTCGGCTACGCCCAGCTCTTCCTCGGGCGCGGGGGCACCGGATCGCCGTTCCACGCCGCCGCCGTGTGGAACTGGTTCGTCATGGTCGAGGGGCGCAAGACCTGGTACTTCGTCGACCCGCGCGACAGCGTCTTCCTCTACCCCTTCCCGGTGATGGGGCGCGCGGCCTCGTTCGCGCTCTGCCTCTTCCCCGACGAGTACGACGCCGAGCAGTTCCCGGCCTTCGCCTGGTGCCCCTACTACGAGGCGACCCTCGAGCCGGGGGACGTCCTCCTCAACCCGCCCTGGTGGTGGCACGCGATCCGCAACGTCAGCCCGACGACCATCGGCGTCGCGTCGCGCTGGCACGGCGACGGCCGCGTCGGCCGCGACGCGCGGATGACCGAGGAGGACTACCGGATAAGCCCCTTCTTCTCGTGGCTCTTCCAGGTCGGCCCGGCGTCGGTGCCCTTCCTCCACCGGATCCTCCGCGACCCGAGCCCGCGGGCGGACGGCGAGCACACGCTGCGTGAGCGCAAGAACCGCTACACGGATCGCCAGCGCGAGTTCGCTACGCGCGAGGTCTTCGGCAGACGTCTCCGCTTCTGACGGATCAGGAGAGCGCCATGGCAGGCCAGATCTTCCAGCTCATCCCGCCGATCATCGCCCTGATCATGGTCGCGTTGGGGATGGACGTGACGGTGGCCGACTTCCGCCGCCTCGCTGCGCATCCGCGGGCCGCGGCCGTCGCGATCGGCGGCCAGCTCGTCGGGCTCCCGCTCCTCGCCTTCGCCCTCGGCGCGCTCCTGTCGCCGCCCGCGGCCGTCGCCGCGAGCATGGTGATCCTCGCGGCCTGCCCGGGGGGCCCGCCGTCGAACATCTTCAGCTACCTCGCCCGCGGCAACGTCGCCCTGTCGATCGCCCTGACCGCGACGACGAGCCTCCTCGGCGTCCTGACCCTCCCCTTCGTCGTCAACCTCGGGCTCGCCACGTTCCTCCATGAGGCCGAGCCCGTCCGCCTCGAGATCGGGCGCTCGATGGTCCAGCTCGCCGGCGTCAGCTTCTTCCCGATCATCCTCGGGATCTTCCTCCGCGCCCGCTTCCCGGACCGCGTCGCGGGCTGGCAGCGCCGCCTCCGGCGCGTCGCCTTCGTCCTCTTCGCGGTCGTCTTCCCGGCGCTGATTTACCAGGCCTGGGAGCCCTTCATGCGCTATCTGCCGGTCGCCGCGACGTCGGCGATCTGCTTCTGCGCCGGCGCCCTCGGCCTCGGCGTTCTCGGCGGCTGGCTCATGCGTCTCGACGCCCGCGACACCTTCACGGTGTCGATCGAGATCGGCCTGCAAAACCTCGCGCTCGGCACCTTCATCGTCATCAACAAGCTCGAGCGGCCCGAGCTCATCGCGTTCATCTCGACCTACACGCTGATCTCGCTGCCGGCGATCGCCGCCTGGAGCTTCGGCTTCGTCACGCTGCGCCGGCGCCGGGAGCGGGGCTCGGCGGGGAGACAGCAGTGAATCGAGTCGTCCACGCGCTCGCCAGCACGGCGACGAACGCCGGCCTCCTCGCCGACGTCTGGTCGCCCTGGTCGATCCTCGAGTCGACCTCGTACCAGCGCCTCCACGCGGGCCTCGTCGCGCGGCTCCCGCGACGCGAGGCGCTGGCGATCGCCGAGCTCGACGCCGCGACGACGACCCGCCAGTCGGTCCTCGAGGCGAGCGAAGACTTCACGCGTCCGCTCGTCGTCCGCGGCGCGCTGGCGGGGATGGACTGCCTGACGCGATGGGGGGATCCGGAGTGGTGGCGCGAGCGCTACCCGAACACCGACGTGCTCTGCTCGAGCGCCGGCGGCTCGCAGATGCTCCCCGTGCGCGAGGCGCTCGCGCGCCCGGAGGTCTACGTCGCCGGCGCCGCGACGATCTTCGAGCGCCACCCGGAGCTGCGCGACATGGTCGACAACGACCTGACCCGCGCCATCACGCCGGACAGGGCGAACAACCCCCCGAAGTTCTACCAGCTCTTCCTCGGCCGGCAGACCCAGGGCACGACGGTCCACTGCGCGCTCGGCATCAACCTGTTCCGCCAGATCGCCGGGCGCAAGAAGTGGTACTTCTTCGCGCCCGATCAGACCGCGTATCTGCGCCCGAAGATCTACGCTAACGGCTACTCGGCGACGAGCGGCACCGTCCAGCCGCACGCCGGGAACCCCGGCTCCCCGTGGTTCGATCGCCTCGTCCGCTACACGGTCACGCTCGAGCCCGGCGACCTCCTCGTCAACCCGCCGTGGTGGTGGCACTGCGTCGAGAACCTCCCCGGAGACGGGCTGATCGTCGGCGTGCCCACGCGCTTCGCCGCCGGCCGCCGGGTGCTGCGCGTCGATCGCTTCAAGACGGCTGTCGCGCTCAGCCGCCTCATCCGCGACCGGAGCGGGATCCGGGGCGGCGGCCAGGACCCGGCGGCGTTCGAGCGCAGCTTGATCGAGAACCGCGACGAGACCGATCAGCAGCTCGTGCTCACCCCCGAGCGGAGCGCGCCCGTCGAGCCGCGACCGGTCGATTGGGCCGACCGGAGCTTCGCCGAGTTCCGCAGGCTCGTCGCCAGCCGGCCGATGATCCTCGCGCTCGGGCTGGAGCTCAGCGAGCGGCCCTCGGCTGCCGAGCTGCGGCTCGCGCTCGCGCGGCTGGTCCGCGAGGCCCCGCGCCTGCGCTGCACGCTCGAGCGCTCGGGCGCGGCGCTGCGCTGGATCCCCCACGACGGCTTCTCGGTCGACGCGCACCTTGGCGAGACCGTCGACGAGGAGGTCGCCAGCGTCGAGGACCTCCTGCGCCCGCCGTCGATCCGTCTCGGCCGCGGCCTCGACTGGGAGCGCCCCCTCTGGTCGATGGAGCTCGTCCGCAACCACCGTGATCCCGCGCAGGCGTCCTTCCACGGGCTGCGTCTGCGCTGGGATCACGCGCTCACCGACATGGAGGGGATGTACCTCGCGCTCCTCCGCCTCGCCGGCGCCGCGCCGACGCTGGCGTCGCGACCCGCGGCGCCCGCGGAGGCGGCGTCGATGTGGCCGGCCGTGCTCCAGCGGCTCCTCCGCGGTCGGGAGCGGAGCCTCGCGCTCGGCCCCGGCACCCTCGACGTCGCCTGGACCCGCGTGCGGCTCGACGTCCCCGCGGTCGCGGCGGAGTCCCTCGCCCGCGCCCGCGGGGTCTCGACGCGCGAGCTCCTGATCGCCTCCTCGGCCCAGGCGCTCCGCGCCTACCGTGGCGGCGGCGCCCTCGGCTTCGACGTCCTCGCTCCTTCCTACAGCGCGCGTCCGCCCGACGGGCCCCTCGACCTCGGCAACCACCACCGGCGAGCGGCTCGCTTCTCGATCGCCGCCGAGGACGCGGACCTCGAGGCCATCCTCGCGGACGTCGGCGAGCAGGCCCGCCGCGCCCAGCCCGTGTCCTACGCGGCGGCGAAGCTCCTGGCGCGCGCCCCCGACCGCCTCGCGCGCAGGCTCCTCTCCCGCCTCCCGCCGGTCATCGTCAATTGGGACGACTCGAGCCTGAGCGCGCAGCTCCGTCACCTCGCCGGCGCCGCGGTGGTCGACTTCGCGGTAGCGACGCCTCTCCTCCCGCACCAGCACTGCTCCTTCATCTGGTGGGAGCGTGAGGGGTCCCTGCGCTGCAGCATCACCGCGGAGCGCGAGCTCGTCCCTGACGTCGAGGCGCTGGCCGACGCGCTCCGAGGAGCGGTGCAGACGTGGGCGGCCTCGGGAGGCTGAGCGCCGCCGCGATCCTGTCCTCCTGGGCAGTTTTTCTTGTCGGCGTGAGCGCGCGCTGAGGCCTCGCGGTCGCGCCTATGAGGGAGTCGACCGCGAGGCTGAGCGCCGCCGCGATTCTGTCCTCACGGGCATCTTTTGTCGTCGACGTGAGCGCGCTGAGGCCTCGCGGTCGCGCCAGCGGGGGGGCCGATCGAGCGGGCGCGCGGCCGGCTCGCAGCCCGACACCGGGCGCCGAGGCGCACACCCGGCGCTCGCCCTTGCGACCCGCGACGAGGACCCCCGCGCGCTCGGACTAGACCCGCCCGGACCGCTACGGCGGCTCCGAGAGCGACGACGACCGCCGCACCCGCGCGCCCAGGGCCCGCTCCGCACGCAGCTCGAAGGTGATTCGAGCGAGCGCTGAATAGAAACGCCTCGGGCGGTGATTCCTCTTCTAGCGGCCTAGTCATGAGGGCATGGGTCGCGAGCCCGCGCTCCGGGGAGGAGCTCGGCGTCTCCTCGACGCGTGGCAGCTACCGCCATGAACATCAACCCCTCGCATTCATTAGCTGGTGCAATCATGACCTCTGATCCTATCGACCTGTCCCCCCGCGCTCGTCTCTCGCCGACGCGCCTGACCGCCACGCACGCGCTCGTCGGCGCGCTCCTGCTCGCCGCCGCCTGCGGCGACGACGCGATGTCGACGACCGACTCGACGACCACCGCGACGACCACCGGCACGAGCGAGACCTCGACGACCGACGACAGCACGACGACCGGCGCCACCACGGACGCGACCACCACGACCGATGCGACGACCACCACGACCACCACGACCACCGGCGAGACCGACTCGACGACCGGCGAGCCGGCGGAGTACGGCGGCAACATCATCATCCCCGAGCTGCTCCAAGGGACTGACTTCGAGCTGGTCATGGACGAGGGCGCCCACACCTTCACCGAGGGCGGATCGCCGAGCGCCACCGCGGGCTACAACGGCGGCCTCCTCGGGCCGACGATGGAGTGGGTCAAGGGCGAGACCGTCTCGATCAGCCTCACCAACCAGATGGCCGGCGACAGCACCACCCACTGGCACGGCGCCCACGTCTCGCCGGCCAACGACGGCGGGCCGCACCAGATGCTCGCCGCAGGCGGCGGCAACTGGTCCCCGTCGTTCGAGGTGATGAACGCCGCGGCGACCATGTGGTACCACCCCCACCTCCACGAGGAGACCGCCGCCCAGGTGCTCAGCGGGCTCTCGGGGTTCATCATCGTCCGCGACGACGTCGAGGCCGCCCTCGATCTCCCGCGCGAGTACGGGGTCGACGACCTCCCGCTGGTCCTCCAGGACAAGCAGCTCGACGCGAGCGGCGTCCTCCAGATGGGCCCGCCGCGCGGCAACACGATGACGGTCAACGGCGCCGCCGACGCGTACCGCGAGGTCCCGGCCCAGCTAGTGCGCTTGCGCCTGCTCAACGGGTCGCTCGAGATGGCCTACCACCTCGAGTTCGACGACGGCCGCTCGTTTAGCGTGATCGGCAACGACCTCGGCCTGCTCGAGGCGCCCGCGTCGGTCACGAGCCTCGAGCTCGCGCCCGGCGAGCGCTACGAGATCGTCGTCGACCTCTCCGGCGACGAGGGCAGCGCGGTGACCCTGCGCGCCCTCAACACCCAGCTCCCGATGGGCGTGATCGGCGGGACGGCGCCGATGATGGCGGGCCTCGAGGGGACGGACTTCGACGTCCTCCGCCTCGACGTCCTCGCGCCCACGGACAACGCGGTGGCCTCGCTGCCGGGGAGCCTCGTCGCGCCGGTGATCCCCTCGGAGGCGGGCGCGACCCCGCGATCGATCGTGATGGCGGAGGCGATGCTCCCGGAGATGGGCTTCACGCTCAACGGGGAGAAGATGGACATGGCGGTGATCAACGAGTACGTCGAGGAGAACGCGGTCGAGATCTGGACCATCGAGAACACCACGCCTATCGCCCACCCGTTCCACATCCACGACATCCACTTCCACGTGCTCGACGTCGATCCCGACGGCGACGGGCCGATGCCGCCGCAGCCCCCCGAGGACTGGCAGGCGGGGCCCAAGGACACGATCCTCGTGCCTGGGTTCGGCACTGTCCGCTTCATCGGTCAGTTCACCGACTTCGCCAACGACCCGCAGGACGGCATCGCGGACGCGGCCTACATGTACCACTGCCACATCCTCCCCCACGAGGACGGCGGGATGATGGGCCAGTTCGCCGTCTGCCCGGGGAGCAACCCCAACTGCGTCCCCTGATCTCAGGCGGCGTTCGGCGGCGGCGATCGCCGCCGCCGCGTGCGATCCTCGACAGACCCGTGCGCTCGTCACTCGAGCGCGTGGGTCTGTCCGGATGCGCGCGCGATGAAGGTTCCGCTCCCGGTCCCTTCGTACCGTGAGTCAGGCGCTCGAGAACGAGCTCTGCTAGGCCAGAGAGCCGTCGGCCCGACAGCCGCTCACGACCCGAGGCGCGAGACCCTGGGCATCCGACGCCGCTGCTACCCTCGTCGGATGTCACATCGCAGCGCCCTGTCGTTCTCCGTCGTTGTCGTGGTCGCGCTCGGCGTTGGCTGCAGCGGCGACGACGCGAGCTCCACGTCCAGCGACAGCGCCACGACGAGCGCGACGAGCAGCCCGAGCTCCGGCGAGGGGACCACGAGCAGCACCGGCGACGACAGCACGGCGACCACCGGCGACGCGCCGACCTCGACCGACGCGACGACGACGAGCGGCAGCGCAGGCACCGAGACGGACGCGACGTCCACCAGCGACAGCGCCACCACAGGCGGCAGCGACAGCGACACGGGGGTCGACCCGCTCGAGTGCGCCGCCGCGGATCCGGCCTGGATCTTCTGCGACGACTTCGAGAGCGGCGCGCCGCTGGTCGCGGACGGGCGCTACTTCGAGTACGGCGACGACGACGGCGACTTCGCGGTCGTCGACGGCGCGGGCTTCGGCGGCAGCGCCGGCATGCGGGCGCACTTCGAGGCGACCGAGGTCGACGCGGGCAGCCTCAAGCTCGGCTTCGGTCGCAACCCGAACGCCTATATGAACCGGGGTGTCCGCGACGACGAGGACTTCCGCGAGATCTGGTATCGAATGTACCTCCGCAGCGAGAGCGGCTGGACAGGCGACCCCGCGAAGCTCTCACGGGCGACGGTCTTCACCTCCGCGGACGATTGGTCACAAGCGATGATCGCCCACCTGTGGGGCGACGGCGCCGAGCACCTCCTCCTCGACCCGGTAAGCTGCGTCGACGGCGATCAGGTGATCTGCCAGGGCTACAACGACTTCGGCAACATGAAGTGGCTCGGCTTCGCCGCAGGACCGACCCCGGTCTTCTCGACGGCCCTCTCGGATCAGTGGTTCTGCGTCGAGGCGCATGTGAGGCTCAACGATCCCGGCGAGGCCAACGGCGTCCACGAGTTCTGGATCGACGGCGTCCTCGAGGCCCGCCGCGAGGATCTCGACTTCGTCGGCGGCTACACCGACTACGCCCTCAACGCGGTGTTCTTCGAGAACTACTGGAACGACGGGGCGGTCCAGGAGCAATCGCGGGACTTCGACAACATCATCATCTCGACCGCGCCGATCGGCTGCCTCTGACGGTCGCCGATCGAGGCTCGATGATGCTCCAGCTCAAGCCCCGCGGAGCCACGGGGAGCGCGCTCGAATGTAGTCTTGGTAGCGCTCACGCACGTCGGAGACGGTCGATCGCCTCACGGCCTCGAGCTCCTCGCCGGCCTCGAGCCACGCTCTGACCTTGGGCAGATCTTTGAACGCGTCGAGCTCGTCGGCGAGCTCCTCGGCCCAGGCCACGCGCTGGAGCAGGGGGAGCGTCGAGGCGTCGACCATGTTCATGGCCTCACCGGCGAACATGGGCCCGACGATCTGCGCCTCGAAGCGCCCGAGCTTGGCCCGGAGGTCGGCCTCGTGTCGTTTGGCGGCCTCGAGGTCCTCGGCCATCGCCAGGCGCCAGGCGTCGCCGATGGCCGCCGAAGCGAGCTCGTTCATGGCCCGATGCTGCGCCTTGGCCAGGGGATCGCTCGGGTGCATCGAGCCCTCCGTGACCTCGTCGAGGTACTCGCTGATCACCGCCGACTCGAAGAGCACGGTCTCCTCCGCCGACTCGTCGTCGGGGCGGACCACGAGCACCGGGACCTTGCCCATGGGCGAGATCTCCACAAACCAGTCGGGCTTGTTGGCGAGATCGATGAAGATCCGCTCGTAGGGGACGCCCTTGGCTTCGAGGGTGATCACCGATCGTTGAACGAAGGGGCAGGTGTGATGGGAGATCAGCTTGAAGGTCGGCATGGGCGCGTAGGGATTCGGCGGTGCGCTGGCGATGTTACCGGAGCGCGGCGGGCGGCGCGGTTAGGGGCTTGAACCTGGAAATCGAGGGCGGCTCGGGGTCGCCGGAGGTGCGCCGCGCGTTCTTGCGCACGCCGCTCACGGGGCCGCGTGGCGCGGTGCACGGTGAGGACGCCGGCGAGGTGAGGGCGCTGGAGCGCCCCCATCGTCACGCGGGGGCACCGC
The DNA here is from genome assembly GCA_020431135.1 of Myxococcales bacterium. Lineage (GTDB taxonomy): Bacteria > Myxococcota_A > Polyangia > Nannocystales > Nannocystaceae > JADJRG01. Next base: position 11,125 of record JAGQIT010000229.1, read on the forward strand.
GTCCGCTAATCGTCATAGACGACCTCATCGAGGACAGCGCCGGGGAAGCGCGCCCCGGTGAGGGTCGCCCCGGTGAAGTCTGCCCCAGTGAGATCGGCGGCCTCCATGTCGACGTCCGTGAGATCGGCGCCGCGGAAGCAGGCGCCGCGCAGCGTCGTCCCGGAGAGGTCGGCCCCGGTGAGGTTCGCCCCCGTGAAGTCACAGCCGTCCATGAGCGCGTCGATGGCCATGCTGTGGGCGAGGCTCGCGCCCGTGAATTTCGCCCCGGTGAAGCTCGCGCCGGAGAGATCCGCCCACGAGAGGTCGACCCCAGAGGCGTCGCGCCCGTCGAGGTTCTTGAGCCGGAACGCGGCCTGCTCGCCCTCCGTCGCCTCGCCGCCCTGGTAGATGCACAGCGGCAGCCCCGAGGCGGAGAGCGGCGTCCAGCTCCCGCCGGCGCCTCCGGAGGCGAGGAAGGCGGCGTGACCGGCACAGATGGCGGCCCACTCCTGCGCGTCGACCGGGTCAGCGGCCTCGGTCAGGGATCGAATGAGCGCGTGATCCATGTCCCGCTCGCTCGCCTGGCCGTACCCAGAGAACACCGACGCGAGCTTCACCCGATCCCTGCCCTCGGGGGTCTCTGAGCCGTGGAGGAGGATGACGACGTCGTCGCCGAGCCACTTGACCATCGCGCGGGCCTCGGCCGGCGTCAGGCCCTTGCCCTCGAGCAGGCGGACGATCGTCGCCGGGCTCGTGTCCCGGGCGATCGAGCTGTCGAGCAGCGCCTGCCGGAACTCGCCGCCGCTCCCGACCTGCCAGTACCAGACGAAGCCAGCGCGCGCGCCGTCGGTGAAGTAGTCCTCGAGCGAGCCGAGCTCATGACGCTCGCAGTCGTTGGCGTCGTCGAAGACGAGCCGCGCCTGCTCCGGCCGCTGCCCCGGATCGTAGGAGAACACGGTCCGCCCCTCGGCGACGAAGTCGTCGAAGGAGGCCTCGGCCTCGTAGTCGTCGTACTCCTTGCGCCACTCGGGGATCCGGTGCCAGCAGATGTAGCCAGGCGCCGGGAGGCCGACCAGCTCGCAGCGGCCCCCGTTGTAGCCCTTGCTCGACTCGTGGCGCTCGCCCTTCTTGGCGGCCAAGACCCAGTTGAACTCGAGGCTGTTGACCTCCGAGGCCAGCGCTAGCCACTCCTTGGGCGCGCCCTTGTGGTACGCGAGGAGGCCCGCCTTGCTCAGCGGCGCGCCGATCCGAGTGTCGTAGACGAACACGTCCGGGCGCTGCCCGAGCACATGGATGTACTTGAGGAGGAGCTCGCCCAGGGTGGCGCCCCAGCGCGCGCGCTGCTTGGCGAGGACGGCGTCGATGGTCTTGCGCACCGGCGCCAGCTTCTTGCGCTCCGCGGCCTCGGCCGCGGCGACCTTGTCGGAGGCCCCCTCGAGCAGCTCCGACTCTACGCTCGAGCGGCTGAGCCCGGCGATGAACTCGGCCTCAGTCATCGTCCGCACGCCCAGCGTCCGCGCCTTGCTGAGCTTCGAGCCCGCCTTCTCGCCGTAGATCAGCAGGTCTGTCTTCTTGCCGACCGAGCCCCCCACCTTCGCGCCCGCCTCCGACAGCAGCTTGGACACGTCGTCGCGCTTCATCGTGACGAACTTCCCCGTCACCGCGATCGTCAGCCCCGCGAACTCCGACGCGGCCGCGCCCCCAGGCGCCGCTGCGCCCGCTGGCTCCGCGACGTCCGCTGGCCCGGCGACGTCCGCTGGCTCCGGAGGCGCAGCTGGCTCGGCCGCGCCGCCCTCGAGGAGGGCGAAGAGAGCGGCCTTTTGATGGATCGGCACGCCGAGCGACTCGGCCTTGCGCTGCTTGGCTCCGCCGTCGCCGCCGACGAACAGGAGATCCGTCTTGCCCGAGACCGACCCGACCACCCGAGCGCCGAGCGCCGAGAGCTGGGCCTTGATCGCCGCTTGGGAGAAGCCAGGGAAGCTGCCCGCGAGGGCGACCGTCTTGCCAGAAACACGCACGATAGTCATCGGAGAGGTCTCGATACCGCGCAGTGTGCCATCCCTTCGCGACTCTGCGTAGCCCGGCAGCTCCTTCGTTTTCAACGACACCATCACGGACGGGGGGCTCTACTGGCGTTGATCGACACCGGCCGCCAGGCGCTCCTCGCCCACCGCCCGCGGGTCCGGCGACGCTCGATCTCGGGGGCTCGTAGCCGCTGGCTGGCGCCGCTATCCTCGCGGTCGATGAGCCCCCGTCGCGTCGCCCGCTCCCTCGCCGCCGTCTCCCTCGTCGCCCTCTCCCTCGCCGCCTGCGTCGGCGGCGAGGCGGTCGAGCGCGCCGACGAGGATCCCCTCTGCGTCCTCCCGGCCGCGCCGAGCGGGCTCTTTCAGTACGGCGACTACGCCGAGGGCCCGCCGACCGTCAGCTACGCCGCCGACGCGCCGCTCCACGTCGCCGTCGATCACGGCTGCATCGGCTGCAAGCGAGACCTCGAGCACGCCTGCGAGATCGCGCTGGTCGGCGAGGCGCTCGAGATCACCGCCTCGATCGCCTACGAGGTGCCGGGGGGCGCCTGCGAGGCGTCGTGCGAGCTCGTCACCTCGACCTGCGCCACCGCGGGGCCGATCGCCGCCGGCACCTACGCCGTCCGCTACGCCGGCGCGGAGATCGGCACGCTCACCCTCCCCGGCGACGCGCCGGCGCTCTGCGCCGCGCCCTGATGAGGCGGCCGCTCCGTCGCCGGGACGTCGCCGGCGGCCGCCAGCGCGCGCCGCCCTCACGGAGAGGTGCGACCGCTCCCTACGTGCTCGGCGGGAAGTTGCGGTAGATGTCGCCGCGATCCTGGTAGAGCTGCCAGAACGCCGCCGCGATCGCGTCGGGCTCGAGGCGCGCGCCGCCCTGGTCGAAGGCTGTCCCCTTGACCATCCCCATCACGATGAGCGAGCCGACGTAGATCCCGTCGCCCTTGAGCTTCTGGTGGAGGATGCCGGTGAGCTTGTGCTGCGCCGCCTTGGCCACGGCGACGCCCATCGTCTGCCACTGCGCGATCATCTGGTCGACCTGATCGGCGTAGAAGGCGAAGCCGCCCCCGGTCACCAGCACCGCGGCGGCGCCGGGCTGCTCGCGGAGGTCGGGGAGCGCCGCCTGCACCGCCGCCACCTCGCCGACGACGCCGACGTCGAGCACGCCGCGGAGGTCCGCTGGATCGCAGCTCGTGAGGTCCCCGGCCGCGCCGCCGTAGGCGTTCCAGTGGACGACGGTGATCGGACCAAGCGCCGCGCGGACGTCGGCCACCAGCCGCTGCACCGCCGCGACGTCGCCGAGATCGCAGGGGAACGCCCGCGCCGTCACGCCCGCGTCGCGCAGCGCCGTGGCGCCCGCCGCGAGGCGGTCGGCGCTGCGCGCCGCGATCGCGACCTGGAAGCCCTCAGCGCCGAACTTCCGGGCGACCGCGGAGGAGATGCCAGGGCCGTAGCCACAGATCAGAATCGTCTTCGCCATGC
>JAGQIT010001520.1 GCA_020431135.1 Myxococcales bacterium
TGTCAGGATCTCCTGAACGACTGCCTCGACGCGGAGAACGAGGACGCGGACAGCTGCTGGCAGTCGTTCAGGAGATCCTGACAGTCCCCCTCGCCAGTGTCGCCAGACTCGCCGGACTCGCCCGTGTCGTCGGACTCTCCAGACTCGCTCTCATAGTCGCCCGAGGACGCGCTCTCCTCCTCGATCTCGACGACGCAGCCGAGGATGAGCGCGGGCGAGGCGACCGCGAGCGAGAGGGCGAGGGCGTGGAGGGTTCTCAAGGCGCGGCGATGCATAGCTACGCGGCGAGCGTATCACGGCGCCCGTCAGCGCAGGCGCTTGGTGGCGAGGATGTGGGTGCCGCCGTGGGCCGGCGCGAGGCTGGCGTGCTTGTGCCGCTCACCCGAGCCGGTCGCCCAGATCTTGATCGTCACGGCCTCTGCCGGATAGTGCCAGCCGGCCTCGCCCTCGCCGGCGAGGAAGCGCTCGAGCTGCTCCGTCGCGGTCGGGCGCTCGTCCCAATTCGAGGCGAAGGTCTGGGCGGGGACGAGCTTGTAGACGTAGTGGGCCATCGCAGACCTCCGCGTTCTAGCGGGCGTAGATGACGTCCGAGCGGACCGCGTACTTCACCCCGGCGCGGACCTCTGCGCCCTCATGGAGGAGCAGGTGGTCGAAGACCAGGGCCGCGCCGACCTCGGGGCGGACGGCGAAGCGGACGTTGTTGTCGAGCTTGCGCCGGCGCCCGCTGCCGCGTCGGGCGCTCCGGGGCTTGCGCTCGTAGAAGGTCGTCTCGCCGCCCTCGCAGCCCTCATTTAAGTAGATGACGAGGGACATCCGCGTCTCGCCTGCGCCGGGGATCGGCGTGCGCACGTCGTAGTGCGGCCGGAAGGCCTGACCGACCTCGTACTTGTAGATCCGCAGGCGCCAGTTGAGCCCGACCACGCGGGCGCCCTCGTGGTGGCCCTCGATCAGCGGACGGGCGCGCTCCCAGAGGCCGGCCGCGAGCGCCCGGTCGTCGACGATCACGCGGAGGTTGTCGCGGGCCAGGCGGTTGACCCGGTAGTCGTCGTCGCCGATCGCCAGGCCCGCGAGGCTGAAGCCGCGCTCCTCGGCCGCGTCGATCAGCCGCCGGCACTCGCTCGGCGCGAGGAGCCGGCGCAGGAGGTAGCAGCGCGGGCCGTCGAGCTCCTCGCGGCGGACGTCGGCGATCCGCTCGCGATCGAGCACGTCGAGGTCGGTCGCCGCAGGCCTGTCGGTGAAGACAGCCTGCCGCGACGCCCCGCGCCTGCGCTCGCGCCCCGCCAAGGCAGGCCCTACGAGGCCGCCTGGCCGAGGACGCCGAGCTCCTCGCCGATCTTGGTGAAGGCGGCGATCGCCCGATCGATCTGCGCGTCGCTGTGGATCGCCGAGAGCTGGACCCGGATCCGCGCCTGTCCCTTGGGGACGACGGGGTAGGAGAAGCCGATGACGTAGATCCCCTCGGCGAGGAGGCGATCGGCCATGTCGGTGGCCAGCTTGGCGTCGCCGAGCATGATCGGGACGA
>JAGQIT010001521.1 GCA_020431135.1 Myxococcales bacterium
CGGGCGACCGCGGAGGAGATGCCAGGGCCGTAGCCACAGATCAGAATCGTCTTCGCCATGCGGCGGTTGTATCACCGCGACCGACGCGAGGAGGCCGCGACTGCGAGGGGCCCCCGCCCCCAGCCCTGTCATCGACCTCCCCCAACGCGGCCCGCTCGTCCCACGGAGTCGCTCTGCTCGATGCGCTCACGCCCGCGCCCGCGCCAGCCGCAGCGCCGTGAGCTCGCCGCGACATCAGACTCGGGCTCGCGCATGCGGCTCCGTGGTCACGCCCGATCTTCTCCTTGGAGGTCGGCTGCTCGCCTCCGCGGGTCGACGGCTCGCTGCCCCGTTCGTCGTCGCGGTAGCGAGTGACCACCTGCGTGAACCCAGGGCCGTGGTCGCGCGCCTCCACGTCTTTAAGATGAGGCCGACGCCGCGCCTTCGCGGCCCGCGAGGCCGCAGGGCGCTGACCACGACCAAAACCGATGGACCGTCGGTCTTTCTCGCTGCTAGAGTCCGCCGGATGCGCGCGACGACGCTCGGCGACCTCGAGGCGGCGGTCCTGGAGCACCTCTGGGACGCCGGCTCCGGCGACGTCAAGAGCGTGCACGCGGCGCTGAGGGCCCGGCGGATCACGCCCAACACGATCCAGTCGACGCTCCGCCGGCTCTTCGACAAGGGGCTCCTGGAGCGGGTCAAGGTGAGCCACGCCTACGTCTATTCGCCGCGCCTCGATCGCCGCGACTTCCATCGGCGCGTCCTCGAGGAGGCCGTCGGCGAGGTGCTCAGCGGCGAGGCCGACGTCGCCCTCGCGGCCTTCGTCGACCTCGTCGCGGACACGGACGAGGAGCACCTGCGGCGGCTCGAGGAGCTGATCGCGGCCAAGCGCCGCGGTCCGGGTGGAGGTGGCGAGTGATCGTCTCGCTCGCGTCCTGGCTCGCCTTGGCGGCGGTCGCGGTCGCGGTCGTAGTCGCCGGTGTGGTCGCGCTCGCGTGGCCGCGGCTCGCACCTCGCCTGCGTCGCCTGCGTCCGGCTCGGCGGGCGCGGGCGCTGTCTTGGCTCGCCCTGGCGCCCCTCATCGCGGCCGCAGGTCTCGTCGTCGCCTGCGTCCTGCCGTCGCTCTACGCCGCGCTGTGGCCCGCGCTCGATCACTGCACGCGCCACGCGGACGAGCACCTCCACCTGTGCCTCGCGCACCCGCCGGCGCACCCGCTCGGCGCGTTGTTGGGGCTCCTCGTGGTTGGTGCGGCGGGCGTGGTCGTCCTCCGCCTCGGCGGCGCCCTGGCTCGCTTCGGCCGGGCGCATCGCGTTCTCGCCCGGGTCCGTCGCGCGAGCGTCGGGAGCGACGCCGCGGACGTGCGCAGCGTCGACAGCGAGGCGCCGTTCTCGTTCGCCGCGGGGATCCTGCGCCCGGCGATCTTCGTCTCGCGGGGGCTCCGCGACCGCGTCAGCGCCGAGGTGCTCGCGGCCGTGCTCGCCCACGAGCGGGCCCACCTGCGGCGCCGCGATCTCCTGCGGCGGTACGCTGCGACGCTCGCCGCGACGCTCCACGGGCCGCGCACGGGGGAGGCGATCCTCGACGAGCTCGAGCTGGCGTGCGAAGAGGCCTGCGACGCGGAGGCGGCCGCGACCCTCGACGATCCTGGGCTGGTCGCGGCGGCGATCGTCGCGGTCGCGCGGCTGCGGCCGCGACTGCGGCCCCTGGCGGCGCTCGCCGAGGCGACGGCCGCGTTCGCTGAGGACGCGCTCTCGCGGCGCGTCCACGCGCTCCTCGAGGTCCCGTCGGAGTCGGCGGAGCGTCCGCCGCGACGCGGGAGCCTGGCCCTCTTCGGGCTCGCGCTGCTGATCCTCGCGCCGGCGCTCCACCACCTGACCGAGTCGACGCTCTCGGCGCTCGCGCACTCCTGACGTAAGGGACAGGTCTATGGGTCTCGATCGTCGCCCCGGCTCTCCAAGAAAACCGATGCACCCTCGGCTTTTCGTC
>JAGQIT010000230.1 GCA_020431135.1 Myxococcales bacterium
GACGCCGTGATGCTGGCGATCGTCACGCTGCTCGCCGAGGCGCTGTCGGACTCGCCGGTGGGATCGCCTCCGCAGCCGACGAGGGCAGCGGCGGCCGCGAGCGCAGGGATCGAGGAGACGACACGGGCACGCATAAGCATCGACATAACTCCTGGAGTGTTGCCCGGTTTCGCACAGGTCCGCAAGTGGGGTGATTTGCGGGAAAAATATTTCGCGTGTCCCCCCGATGCAGACCTGGGCCGCGGCCCTGTACGGGGTTCGTCAGGCGGTCCGCGCCGGCCGCCCGTTTTTTCCCGTTTTTTCGCGTAATGCGCGGTCCCGGATAGGCTGGCGCCACGCCATGCTCGACGCTCAACCGCGCCCTCGCCGCCCCTTGATCGAGATCCCGGGGCTCGGCTCGGAGGTTCATCACGTCAAGCGCTACGAGGTCCGCCGCTTCCTCGGCGAGGGCGGGATGGGGCGCGTCTACCAGGCCTACGACCCCGTGCTCGAGCGGGACGTCGCGCTCAAGGTCGTCAAGGCGGGGATCCCGGAGGGCGAGCGCCGGCGCTTCCGTCGCGAGGCGATCGTCGGCGCCCGCTTCTGCTACCCGAGCATCGCCCGGATCTTCGACCTCGGGATCTGCCAGCGCAGCGACGCCGAGTGGTTCACGATGGAGTACCTGCCGGGGACCGACATGGCCGCGGTGATCGACCGCGCCGAGGCCCGCGGCAAGCACCTGCCCCTAGCCGCCGTCGCCGACGTCTTCCGCCAGATCCTCGCCGCCCTCCAGTACGCCCACGACTGCCGGATCGTCCACCGCGACGTTAAGCCGGCCAACATGTTCGTCACCCGCGATCCGAACACGCGCTTCATGACGACCAAGCTCCTCGACTTCGGCGTCGCCCTCGACCTCGACGGGCCGACGAAGACCGAGGTGCTCTGCGGCGATCCAAATTACATGGCGCCCGAGCAGACCCGCTTCGGCGCCGACGTCGACCCGCGCGCCGACATCTACGCCGCCGGCATGAGCCTCTACGAGGTGGTAACCGGGCGCCTGCCCTTCGAGGAGCTCGCCGACGCGCCGCTCGCCGAGCTCCTCCGGGCGCAGCGCGAGTCGGCGCCGCTGCCCCCGAGCCTCCTGCTGCCGGCGGGCACCCCGAGCGCGGTCTCCGAGGGCCTCGACCGCGTCTTCGCCAGGGCCTGCGCCAAGGATCCCGACGACCGCTACCAGAGCGCCGTCGAGATGCAGGAGGTGCTCTTGGCGGTGCTCAGCCTCGCCTGAGCGGTCAGCGGATCGTCCGCCGCTCGGCGACGCCGTCGTCCTCGGTGTCGGTGATCTTCACGGGGCCGAGCTCAAAGCCGGCGCCGGCCGTCGCGCTCGTCGTCAGCGTGATCGTGCCGCTGGCGACGGTCGAGCCGCCGCGGTCGGTGAAGGCGACGTCGAGGACGAGCGAGCGCTCGTCGTTCGCACGGACGGTCTGGGAGACGCTGCCGCTGGCGCTGACGCTGCGGATGTCGGTGACGGCGATGTTGCGCAGGACGTTGGCGCCGGACTCCTTGATCGGCTGGGTCCAGCGTCGGAGGTCGGAGGTCGAGGGGTCGCGGACCTGGGAGCCGCCGCCGGCCGCGGGCGGCTCGCTGGTCGCGCGCGCCTCGCGGTCGAGCTTCGCGTCGAAGTCGCCGAGCAGCTTGGCGTCCGCCTTGACCCGGATCGAGGTCCGGCCGATCTCGTCGCCCGTCGCCGGGTCGCTCACGGTCAGCTCGTGGATCGTCAGGTCGCACGCGTCGCTCGACTTGTCGTTGATCTCCAGGCTGGCCGACTGGTCGGTCGTGAAGGTCGCGGCGAAGTCGACGGAGAAGTCGGACGCGGTGGTGCTGGCGGTCTTCGCCGTGATCTTGATCGAGCGGTTGTCGTTGGTCGTGGGCATCAGGGTCTCCGCCCATGAGGGTAGCGGCCCGCAGCTGCGGATCTCCAGGGCAAGCCGTCGAGCCGCGGCGCGCGGCGCCGCTCAGTCGCGCGCGGCGTCGCCCTGTTCGATGAGCCAGGTCTTGATCTGGGCGGCCGTGGCGGCGTCGCCGATGGCCTCGTAGTCGCGGGCGGCCTCCTCGGCGAGGGCGAGGGCGCGGGCGTGCGCGTCGCTCGGCAGCGCGCGCGCGAGGGCGAAGCGGATCTCGCCGATGTCGACCGGCGGGACCTCCTTGCGGCTGCGGATCGCCAGGGCGCGCTCGAGCGGCTCGAGGGCCTCGGCGTAGCGGCCGAGCTCGACGAGCGCCGAGCCGAGGCCGGCGAGCGGGTAGGCGACCTCCGGGTGATCGGCGGGGTAGATCGACTCGCCGGCGGCGAGGGCCCGGCGGTAGCTGGCGATCGCGTCCTCATAGCGCTTGTCGAGGTGGTGGCTGACGCCGACGTTGTAGTGGACGCGGGCGAGGAGCTCGGAGTCGGGGCTGAGCGAGCGCCCGTAGATCTCGAGGGCCTCGTCGTAGTGCTTGATCGCGTCCTCGTAGCGGCCCATCGCCAGGTAGAGGTTGCCGAGGTTGCACAGCGTCGCGCCGATCTCCGGGTGGTCGGGGTCGTAGGCGCGGCGGCGGATCTCGAGGACCTTGAGGTAGTCGCGCAGCGCCGCCTCGTGGTCGCCCTTGGTCTTCTCGATGATCGCGATGTTGTTGAGGATCTTCGCG
>JAGQIT010001522.1 GCA_020431135.1 Myxococcales bacterium
ACGGGACCACGGAGCACTTCTTCACGTTGGAGGTGTCCGAGGCGCGGCTCGCCTCCTACCGCCTCCTCTCCCCCGACGCGAGCGATCGCGACAACAACGACCCTCCCATGGAAGAGGTCGGCTTCGTCTTCCACAACATCCGCTGGTGTGACGAGGCCAACCACAAGGAGCACGCCGACTCGTGGAAGGAGGGCGGGGTCCGCTAGCGGACCTCGACCCGCCGACGACCGCTGGCGACGGCGCCGTCGCCCGCTCGGAGGATGTCAGGAGGTTTCCTCAGCCGGCTCGGAGAACCGTCGGCGGCGGCTTCCGAGCCAGTCGCCGCGATCCTCGCGCACCTCCGCGAGCTCCTCGGAGCTCGGCGCGGAGGCTCCGCCTCTAGCCCGAACTTCGGCGTCGACGATCTTCGCGACGCCGCTCACGCCTTCCCGGCGGGAGCCCATCGCGCGGCCGCCCGCCTCCGCGACGCCATCGAGGCCTACGAGCCCCGGCTCGCCCGCGGCGCCTCGGTTGTCCTCCACGGGAGCGACGACCTCGGTCGGCTCACCTACCGCTTGACCGCTCGTCTCGCGAACGACCGCCGGACGCTGGTCCTCGCAGATGTGCTCGTCGAGGCGGACGGCGCGGTCGAGGTCCGACCGCTCGCCTAGGAGCTGTGTATGTTCGCGCGCTACTTCGAAGCTGAGCTCGCCTACCTCCGCGAACGGGCGCCAGAGCTCGCGTCCGGGCCCTACCGTGAGGTCATGCGGGAGCTCCTGGCGCGTGACGGCGACCCCGACGTCGAGCGCCTGGTCGAGTCCTTCGCCTTCCTCGTGGCGCGGCTGCGCGAGCGGCTTGAGGACCGCGCCCCGGAGCTCCTCGACGCGCTCGCCGAGACCTTCACGCCCCACCTCCTCAGGGGCGTGCCGGCGGTGTCGGTGATCGAGGTTGAGCCGCGGATCGAGGCCCTGCGCGGGGTGAAGCGGGTCGCAGCCGGGAGGATCGTCGAGGCGCCGCGCAGCCGCGCGCCAGACCACCGCGGGGACTCCACTCCCTGCACCTTTCGCACGGCGACCGACCTCGACATCATCCCGATCTCCGCGATCGACGTCCACGCCTCGCGCGCCGACGAGGGCCACGCCCTCACCCTCTCGCTGCGCCTGACCGAGGCCGGCGCCGCGGCGCTGCGCGAGGAGCGAGCGCTGCGCCTCTTCGTCCACGGCGAGCCGCTCCTCGCCCGCTGGCTCAGACACGCGCTCCTTGACCGCTGCCGCTCGATCCGCGCCCGCCTCTTCGACCGCGGGGGCGAGGTCGTCGACGAGCGCCTCCTCGCCCCGACGTCGCTGCGCCAGGTCGGCCTCGACGCCGACGAGGCCCGCGTCCCCTGGCCGCCGCTCGCCCCCGCCGGGCTCCGCGTCCTCGTAGAGGCCTTCGCCGCGCCCGAGCTCCTCCAGTTCATCGACCTCGATGGCCCGATCCTCGGCGAGGCCCGCGGCGAGCGCCTCGACCTGGTCTTCGCGATCGACGGCAACGAGCCCCCGCCTGGGGAGGTGCGCGCCGGGGCGCTGCGCCTGCATTGCGTGCCCGTGGTCAACCTCTACCCGGCGACCTCCGAGCCGATCCGCCTCGACATCGGCGCCGGGGCCCACCCGCTGCGGATCGCCGGACGCCGCCCGGACGAGGTCGAGATCGCCGCCGTCGTCCGCGTCCGCAGCAGCCGCGGCGGCCGCGCCGAGGC
>JAGQIT010000231.1 GCA_020431135.1 Myxococcales bacterium
CGATCACCGGCGGATCGATCATCCGCCCCTCGCCGATCCAGCCGCAGGCGAGCTCGCCGGCGTCGGGACCGACGAACTCCGCCCCGCGCTCGCCGAGCGTCGCCAGGTTCGCCTGCGTCGCGGGGTGGCGCCACATGTTGGTGTTCATCGCCGGCGCCCAGAGGATCGGCGCGCGCGTGGCCAAGAGAACGCAGGTGACGAGGTCGTCAGCGAGCCCGTGGGCGGCGCGGGCCATGAGATCGGCGGTCCCGGGGGCGACGATCACGACGTCCGCCCAGTCCGCGAGCTCGATGTGACCGATGGTCCCCTCCTCGCTCGCGTCGAGGAGCCGGCTGCGCACGGGGTGCCCCGAGACTGACGCAAGGGACAGATCGCTGACGAAGGCGCCGGCGGCCGCGGTGAGGATCACGCGGACCTCGAGGCCCTCCTTGACCAGCGCGCGGACGATCTCCGGCGCCTTGTAGGCCGCGATCCCGCCGCCGACGCAGAGCAGCGCCCGCGGCCGGCCGTCGCTCACGAGGCCTCCCCGGAGAGGCGCACCGATCCGACCGTCTCGATCCCGTAGCCCTCGAGGCCGATGATCTTGCGCGGGTTGTCGGTCATCACCTTGATCCGGCGGATCCCGAGGCTCTTGAGCACCTGCGCCCCGAGGCCGAACTCGCGGAAGCCGGCCTCCGCGGGCTTGGGCAGCGGCCGCGGCTGGCTGCGCTCCTCAGGGTCACGGAGCTCGATCGCCGGCAGGCGCTCGCCGACGACGTAGAGGAACACGCCGCGGCCGTGGGCCTCGATCTTCCGCACGGCCGCCCGCATACGCGCCGACGAGTCGTCCGCCACGAGGCCAAAGACGTCGCCGAGGAGGTTCGCGCGCTGGGCCCGGAGGAGCACGGCGTCGTCGCCCTGCGGGCGCTGGGCGAGGTCCCCCTTGCACAGCGTGACGTAGTCGACGCGCGGCTCGACGAGCGAGCGCCAGGTGCGGATCGACCAGCCGTCGCCCTCGCTGACGCCGAGGAGCTCCGAGACCAGCGGCGCGCTGGCGACGGGCTCGACGAGGATCTCGCGCTGCATCCGGTAGGCGATCAGATCGGCGATCGTCAGGATCTCGAGCTTGTGCTTCTTGGCGAAGCCCTCGAGGTCGTCCATGCGCGCCATCTCGCCGTCGTCGCGCATGATCTCGCAGATCACACCGGCCGAGCGCAGGCCCGCGAGGCGGGCGAGGTCGACCGAGCCCTCGGTGTGGCCCGAGCGCACGAGGACGCCGCCGGCCTGGGCCCGCAGCGGGAAGATGTGGCCGGGCGAGACGATGTCGGCGGCGCCGAAGCGCTCGTCGCTGGCGACGCGGATCGTCTCGGCGCGGTCGGCCGCCGAGATCCCGGTGGTCACGCCCTTGCGCGCCTCGATCGACACGGTGAAGGCGGTGCCCATGTGACCGGCGTCGGTCGGGACCATCATCGGCAGCCCGAGCTCGGCGACGCGCTCCGAGGTCAGGGACAGGCAGATGAGGCCGCGCCCCTCGCGGCACATGAAGTTGACGTGCTCGGCGCTGCAGTGCTCCGCGGCGATGACGAGGTCGCCCTCGTTCTCGCGGTCCTCGTCGTCGACGAGGATGATCATCCCGCCCTTGCGGATGATGTCGATGCAGCGCTCAACGTGGGCCAGGTTCGGGTCGCTCATGGTGTCTCCCATCATCTCTCGTTGTCGCCTATCGGCCGCCGAAGCCGGCCTCGGCGAGGGTCGACCAATTGACGCCGCCGCCCGCCGCCGGAGCGGCGCCGCCCGCCAACAGGCGCTCGACGTAGCGGGCGATCAGATCGACCTCGAGGTTGATCGGATCGCCGGGGCGGCGGTCGCCGAGGGTGGTCACGCTCAAGGTGTGCGGGATCAGGCCGACCGAGAAGCCGGCGCCGTCGATCGCGTTGACCGTCAGGCTGACCCCGTCGACGCAGATCGATCCCTTCTCGGCGACGTAGCGGCGGAGCTCGGTCGGGACGTCGAACCACATCAGGATCGCGTCGCCGCGGGCGCTGCGGCTGCGCAGGCGGCCGACGCCGTCGACGTGCCCCGAGACCAGGTGGCCGCCGAGGGCGTCGCCGATCCGCAGCGCCGGCTCGAGGTTGACGCGGTCGCCGACGCGGAGATCGCCGAGGGTCGTCCGCGCGAGGGTCTCGAAGGCGGCGTCGACCTCGAACAGCTCCGCCGTCGCGTCGACGACGGTCAGGCAGACGCCGGAGACGGCCACGCTCGCGCCCAGGATCCGATCGTCCTCGCGGAGGGCCGCCGCGATCCGCAGGCGCTTGCTCTGCGGGCGGGCCTCGATCCCCGCGATCGTTCCGACGCTCTGGACCAGGCCGGTGAACATACGCGGGGTTTATGACACAAAAGCGCGACGCTCCGCAGGGCCGGCGCCGACCCCGAGTATGAGGCGACGCCGATGTGAGCTTCGCCGCGTCCTCGACCGCCGCGACCTCAGCCCTCGCGGGGGGCGAGGACCGTGAGGAGATCGTCCCCGAGGCGACGCCGGCGGATGATCTGCGGGTGCGGAGCCTGCGCCACGGTCGGCCACCCGACATCCGCGAGCGCCGGGATCCCCGCGCCGAGGAGCCGCGGCGCCTGGAAGAGGAAGAAGCGCTGCCAGGCGCCGGCAGCGACGAAGGAGCCGAGGAGGCGCCCGCCCCCCTCGACGAGGAGCGAGCGGATCGGCCGGCGCCCCAGGGCGACGAGCGCCGCGTCGACGTCGATCGTCCCGCCCTCGTCGGTGGCGACCTCGATCCCCTCGGCGCCGGTGGCCGCCAGCGCCTCGCGGGCCGCCGCCGTCGCCTGCGGCCCGTGGAGGACCAGCGTCCCCTGGCGCAGGAGCTGCGGCCGGGCCTCGGCGGCGACGCAGCGCAGCCCCGAGTCGAAGACGATCGGCACGGGATCTGTCCCATGGACCAGGCGCACGCTGAGGCGCGGATCGTCGGTCAGGAGGGTGCCGACGCCGATCGCGATCGCGTGGTAGCGGGCGCGCAGGCGGTGGCCGTAGGTCCGCGCGGCCTCGCCGGTGATCCAGCGGCTG
>JAGQIT010001523.1 GCA_020431135.1 Myxococcales bacterium
CGACGGCGACGGCGACGACGAGCTCTACGTCGGCCTCGCCGCCTACCGCCGCGGCCTCCACGTTCTCCGCGACGACGGCGATCGCCCGCGCCTCGAGGTCGCCGAGGCGACGACGGATCAGAGCGGCTCGGACATCAACGACCTCCTCGTCGCTGACCTCGACGGCGACGGGACCCGCGAGCTCGTCGCCGCCCTCGGCCCGTGGAAGGCCTACGACCTCCGGGTCTTCCGCGCCGCCGAGGATGACGCGCTCGAGCTGGTCGACCGCGTCGGCCTCGGCAACGTCAGCAGCGTCGCCGTTCTCCGCGGCCGCGACGGCGCGCCCCTCCTCGCCGCCCTCAAGGACGACCGCTGGCCCGATCGCCGCGTCTTCCCGGCCGCGCCGCACACCGGCGAGCCCGCCGGCGTCTACTTCTTCAGCTTCGACGGCGACCGCCTCGAGCGCCGCGGCTTCGTCGATCCGCTGGCGAGCTTCACGGCGCCGGCCCGCGCGTTCCCGGGTCGCCTCTTCGCCGCCGACCTCGACGGCGACGGCGTCGACGACCTCGCCTTCAACGCGAACACGGACGAGACGGCGCTCGGGCGCATGCTCGTGCTCCTCCGCCAGGGGAGCGACGGGTTCACGGCCGCGCCGATCGCCGGCCTCTCGCTCCTC
Organism: Myxococcales bacterium; assembly: GCA_020431135.1. Lineage (GTDB taxonomy): Bacteria > Myxococcota_A > Polyangia > Nannocystales > Nannocystaceae > JADJRG01. The sequence goes on from JAGQIT010001523.1 coordinate 656, forward strand.
GGCGTCGCCGAGCTCGACGACGATCCCCTCCCCGAGCTCCTGGTCCGCGACTTCACCGAGCTCAACGCCATGTGGGCGCTCGGCCTCGGCGACGATCCGCTGCCCCCCGCCTACGCGCCGACCGCGGGGATCGAGGCGCCGCCCGAGGTGCGGACGACCGAGGCCCGCGAGAACTGGCGGCGCGCCGATCGCCTCGCCGCGTTCGGGCTGGCGTCAACCGCCGCCGCGTCCCTCGACGCCGCGACGCGCCTCAGCGACGCGAGATCCGAGCGCCGCGCCCTCGCGGCCTACGCGGCCGAGCTCTACGCCGCCGCCGGCGACGACCGCCGCGCCCTCGACCTCTTCCCGCAGCCGCTCGACGACGACCCGCACCGCCGAGCCGCCGTGGCCGGCGCGTTGATCCGCCTCGGCCGCTACCGCGAGGCCAAGGAGATCGTCGCCGGCGTCGACGCGCCGCCGCACCTCCCCGATCAGCTCCGGGTCGAGGATCTCGAGCGCGTCGCCGACGATCACCGCCGCGTCACCTTCGACTTCAGCCGCAGCCTCGATCCGCGCTGGGAGTTCCCCGACCCGCTCGGCCTGCGCCGCGACCCGACAGCCGACACGCTCGTCCTCCGCGCGCGCCAGCGGGCGGCGCCCCTCGCCCGCCTCCCGCTCGACTGGGACGGCGGCCCGCTCGTCCTCGACGCCGCCCTCGCGGTCGTCCACAGCGAGTTCGCCGGCACCCTCGACGTGGCGATCCGGGCGGCCGACGGCAGCCGCATCGCCGGCTTCTGGATCAGCGTCCGCGGCGGCGGCGAGCTCTACGAGCACCAGATCGGCTGCCTGCTCAACGACTCCGTCGGCCACGGGATCCTCGCCGCCCGGCCGCTGACGACGGTCGAGGAGCGCGTCGACTACGACGTCCGGGTGACGCTCCTCCCCGAGCGCGGCGCGGCGACCTGCCGGCTCCGCGGCGGCGACGCCAAGGTCATCGAGCACAACCTCCGCGATCCCCTGCCCGCGGGGCCCTACACCCTCGAGATCGCCAGCGGCGCGCGCACTGACGACGCGCCGACCTACCTCGAGGTCGAGCTCGCGCGCCTCG
>JAGQIT010000232.1:0-8786 GCA_020431135.1 Myxococcales bacterium
TACATCTCGAGCTTCGGCGAGCGCATGTCGGTCCGCTGCATCGCGGACTTCTTCACGCGCGCGGGCGTCCCCGCGCGCGCCTTCGACGTCTGGGACCTCGGCTTCATCACCGACGAGCGCTTCGGCAACGCGCGCCCGCTGCCCGGCTACGAGGCGGCGATGCGCGACGCGTTCGCCACGAGGATCCCGGAGGGCGTGATCCCCGTGATCACCGGCTTCATCGGCAAGACGCGCGCCGGCGAGATCACGACGGTCGGGCGCAACGGCAGCGACCTGACCGCGACGCTCGTCGGCGCCGCGCTCGAGGCGCGCGAGGTGCAGATCTGGACCGACACCGACGGGGTCATGACCGCGGACCCGAGCGTCGTCGAGGGCGCGCGCAACATCCCGGCGATGCACTTCGACGAGGCCGCGGAGCTGGCCTACTTCGGCAGCCGGATGCTGCACCCGTCGACGCTGCTGCCCGCGATCGCCAACAACATCCCGGTCCGCGTGCTCAACACCAACCGCCCGGCCCACCCCGGCACGGTGATCGAGGACCGCGTGGAGCCGGGCGGCAACATCGTCACCTCGATCGCGTACAAGGAGCGGCAGACGGTGCTGACGATCCACTCCGTGCGCATGTTCGGGCAGTCGGGCTATCTCGCGCGCGTGTACAACCTGCTCGGCGAGCACGGGGTCGTCGTCGACATGATCGCGACCTCGGAGGTCAGCGTCTCGCTCACGACCAACACGCGCGAGGCGCTGGAGCGCGCCCTGCCGGCGCTGCGCGAGCTCGGCCGCTGCGAGGTCGAGGAGGGCAAGACGATCCTCGTGGTCGTGGGCCACGGGCTGCACGACGCCAAGGGCATGGGCGCGCGGATCCTCGGGGCCATGGCCGCCGCGAGCGTCAACGTCGAGATGGTCAGCTACGCGAAGCACAGCATCAACTTCTCGATGCTGATCGCCGACGCGGACATCGGCCGCGCGGTCCCGGTGCTGCACCGCGAGCTGTTCTCGTCGACGCGGGGCTGACGACGCGACGCGCCACGCCGATCAGCCGTCGTCGCGCTCGAGCAGCGCCTTGAGGGCGGCGTAGTCCTTGCGCACGCTCCGGCGCGCGAGCCCGGCCAGGAGCTTGAGCACGCCGGTCGGCTGACCGCGCACGCGCGCGGTGACGCGACAGCGCGCGTCGCCGAGCGGCTCGACGGAGCGCGTCACCTGGATCGGGAAGGTGCTCACGGTGCTCTCGATCGCGATCGCGCGGCCCGGCTCGTACTCGGTGACGCGGAAGCTCGTCTCGATCGGGCGGCCGAGGAAGCGGGCCTCTTGCACGTAGGTCGCGCCGACCTCCTGGCGACGCGCCGACGTCCAGCGACAGGCGCGCATCCCGGACTGCCAGGCCGGGTTGTTCTCGAAGTCGGCGATGTACGCGAAGGCCACCGCGGCGGAGCAGTCGATGTCGACGGAGTGCGTGAAGTCGAGCGCCATCCCGCGCACGCTACCAGAAACACAAACAGGAGCAGGCGCGGAAGCAGGCGCGGAAGCAGGCGCAGCAGAAGCACATGCACGCGCACATGCACGCGCACATGCACGTGCACATGCAGAGGTAGACGCCCAAACGGCCGCTGCTCACGACCGCCGATCCCACGCGTCGCGCGTGGGACCGGCGGCCTCCCGAGCTCGCTACGCCTAGGCCTTGAAGGTCATGAGCGGGCGCATGCGCGCGACGACCGTCGCCACGCCGGCCTCGACCTGACACTCGACGACGGGGCCGATCGGCTTGTAGGCGGCCGGCGCCTCCTCGATGCGCCGCTCGGCGCGGAGCGTGATGCAGTCAACGCCGGTGAGCCCGAGCGCGTCCTCGTCCCGCGAGGCGCCGCGCCGCCCCATCGAGAAGCGCGAGCGCGCCCGACCGGCGCCGTGGCTCGCGGAGCGCATGAGGCGATCGCTGCCGCGCCCGACGAGCAGGTAGGAGGAGGCGCCCATCGAGCCGGGGATGATCACGGGCTGCTCGAGCTCCGCCGGGCAGGCGCCCTTGCGGGTGATCCACGCGTCCGCGCGCCCCGGCGACGGGAGCGTGATGTTGTGCGGGAGGTCGTAGACGAGCGGCGCCGCGAGCTCGCCGAGCAGCTCGCGCAGGCGCAGGCGCAGGAGCTCGGCGAGCAGCAGGCGGTTGACGAAGCCGTAGTTGGCGGCGGTCGCCTCGGCCTCGAGGTACTCGTCGACGGCGCGCGGGTCGTGCGCGCGCGACAGCGGGAACAGCTCGCCGTCGGGATACTTGTGTCCCTGGGGCCAGGACGCGCGCGCGCGGTCGCGCCAGACCGCGCCGACGTGCTTGCCGACGCCGCGCGAGCCCGAGTGGATCATGAACGCCACCTGGCCCTCGCGGACGCCCCAGCGGTAGGCGAGCTTGCGATCGACGACCTCCTCGACGACCTGGAGCTCGACGAAGTGGTTGCCGCCGCCGATCGTCGCGATCCCGCCGTCGCGGACGATCCCGTCGGCCGGGGTGATGTCCTCCGGGGCCCAACGCGGGTCGCCGTCGAGCGCCCCGCCGAGGTGGACGCGCTCGAGCTCGGCCTCGATCGCGCCGATGTCGGCGCCGGCGAGGGTGCCGAGCGGCGCCTTGCGGACCTCGTCGAGCCAGCCGAGCGCGCCCTCGCGGAACATCGCCCGCATCGTCGCCGCCGTGAACGGGAGGTCGCGGGTGCCGAAGAAGAAGTCGCCGCGCAGGCGGTCGATGAGCGCCTCCTTGTGGGCGAGGAGGCGATCGACGCTGAGGTCGACGACGTGCAGGCGCATCCCGCAGTTGATGTCGGCGCCGACCGCCGCCGGGATCACCATCCCTTCGGTGTCGACGACCGAGCCGATCGCGACGCCCGCGTCCCCCGGGTGGAAGTCCGGCGACGCGCAGGCGTGACGGACGACGCCGCCGGCCGGGTGACGGACGGCCGCGAGGTCGGCGAGCTGGCGCAGCGCCTTGCCCTCCACCGGGAAGCCCTCAGGGAGGAGCACCTCGGCGGGCGGCGCCGCGGGCTCGTCGGCGAGGCGCACGCGGTAGATCCCGCGGTCGTGGCTGACCTCGAGGCCAGCCCGCGCGAGGGCGGCGAGGCGGCGGTGCAGCGCCTTCTCCTGCTTGGTCGAGCTCTGCGGGCTCGGGTCATGGTCATGGGTGTTCATCGCAGCTCAGTGGGGGCGCGCAGGTCCCCTCGCGCCGCCGACGACCACCTGGCCGCCGCGAGCGTGCTGAGGGCGCGCGCGATCCGGGCCCGCCCGGCGATCATGGTCGCACGGACAGGCGGTGTCCGGGGACGTCCCGCGGACACGACAGACAAGGAAAATGGATCCGCTCTGCCGGTCGGGAGCGTCGGACGCTCGCCTCACCGGACAGGGTGCGCTTCGCTCAGCAGCCGCGAAGTGAAGGGTAGTTAAGCGAGGACGGCGGGCCTGTCAAGCACGATCGTCGCGGAGCGCCGCGCCGCGCTTCGACGCGCACACGAACGCGACGTTCGGAGCGGAGCGCAGGCACAACATTGGGAGCGCGCGGCGCCGACGCTCGAGACATGTCCGAAGAGCGCTGCGGCCGTCGCTCGCGCGCAGACCTTGCTACGCTCGGGCCATGCCTCGCTCGCTCCGCGCCGCCGCGCTCCTCGTCGCCTGTGTCGCCTGTGTCGCCTGCGGACCGAGCAAGGGCCAGCCCCCCGCCCCGGCGACCGCCAACGACATGAACGACGACGCGACCCGACAACCGACGACCGACGCCTGCCGACCCCTCGGCGGCGACGCGACCGCGACCTTGCGCCTCCTCAGCCAGGGTTCGCACGCCCTGGCCAAGGCCGACCTGACGATCGACCTCGCGGGCGCGCACATGACGGGCGAGGACTTCGTCCTCGACGACGACGGCAACACGCCGCGGCCGCTGCCCGTCGATCAGGCCGTCGACGCCGCGGCGATCGCCGAGCTCCGGGCGACGCTCGCGGCGATCTGCGTCGCCCGCGTCCAGCTCGCGGAGGACAGCTTCGCGGCCCCCGGCGGCGCCTCATCCATCGAGGTCACGGAGACCGACGGCAGCACGTTTTGGATCGCCCCCGGGGCCGCGCAGCTCCCCGCGCCCGCCGTCGTCGCCGAGGTCAGCGTCGACGAGTGGAAGCGGATCATGGCGCTGTGGCCCGCGAGCGCCGGGAAGTGAGCCCAGCACGCGAGCGCGACGCTCACCGGAGCTGCGCACCGGCGCGCTCGCGGAGGTCCTTGCGAGCCCGTCGCGCCAGCGTCCCCGGCCCCGCTCATTAACGCGGGGCTCGTCGCCGCGACGCCGCCGCTAGACCGGGATGATCGCCCCGGTCACCGAGGCGTTCGCCGGCGCCGCGAGGTAGAGGATCGTCGGCGCGATCTCGGAGGGCGCCGTCCACTCGCTGGTGTTGGCGTCGGGCATCGCCTCGCGGTTGGTCGGCGTGTCGATGATCGACGGCGCGATCGCGTTGACCCAGATCCCCTCGGAGCTGAGCTCGGCGGCCAGCGACTCCGTGAGGGCGGTGACCGCCGCCTTGCTCATGGCGTAGACGCTCATGCCGGCGCTCGGCCGGCGCACCGCCTGCGACGTGACGTTGACGATCCGCCCGCCGCGGCCGCGCTGGCGCAGGAGCGCCGCCGCCTCGCGGCTGCACAGGAAGGACGTGACCGCGTTGATCCCGAACTGCTGCTCCAAGCGGGCGAGGGTCGCGTCGGCGATCGGCGTCCAGAGGAAGCCGCCGGCGATGTGGACCGACGCCCACAGCCCCGGGAGCGCGCGGTAGTAGGCGCTCACCGCCGCCTCGCTGCGGAGGTCGACGCCGAGGGTGTAGTCGACGCCGGCGATCCGCCTGTCGGCGGCGAGGTCGGTCTCGTGACAAGGGACGTGGACCTTGGCCCCGGCGCCGACGAAGGCCTCGAGCACCGCCGGCCCGAGGCCGCCGGTGCCGCCGGTGACGACGACGTGGCGCCCGTCGAGGCCCATCGCCGCCTGCCGCTCTCCCTGCTCCTGCTTCGCTCGCTGCTCGCTCATCATCGCGCTCGCTCTCCGGTGCTCCGCGGGCCGCCTCCGCCTAGCCGTCGGCCGTGACGAAGAGCTTCTCCATATACCACTTCACGAGCCGGAGCTCCTCCTCGGTCGCCTCCATGTCGTTCTCGTCGATCATCCGCTGGAGGAGCTCGTCGATCGCCTCGACCGTCCGCGGCGGCTCGGCGTCGACGTCGCTGAGCTCGTGACATTGCGCGCAGAGGTTCTCGTAGGTCTCCTGCGCGAGCCGCGGGTCGATCGCCGCCTCGGTCGCCTCGGCCTCGTCGCCGACGACCTCCTGGAGGGCCTCGTGGCTCTCGCGGTGCTCGACCGCGACCTTCTTGCGGACCTTCACCGAGCGCTGGATGTCGTGGGTGATCGCGATCAGGTAGGCGGTCGAGACCCAGAGGTCGCGGTCGCTCATCGGCGCGCTGAAGGTCGGCTTGTAGGCCATGCGCTCGACGGTCTTCCACCAGTCACCGGGCGAGCGCGGGCGCACGAGGATCGTCTTCAGGTCGTGGCACTCGACGCACTTTCGGACGAGCACGTTGCGGCCCTCGCGGAGCGCGTCGACGCCCGCGAGCTCGGCCATCGGCGCCTCCTCCGGGAGGCCGGCGAGCGGCAGGAGCCGGGCGACGCGCTCGCGGTTCTCGACCGAGTAGACGCCGCCGCCGACGGCCGACGAGGCGAGCGCGTACTCACGCAGCGCGAAGGGGATCGACAGCCCCGAGAGGAGCACCGTCGCCATCAAGAGGGCGACGCCGAGGGCCGGCATCCACTCCTCGAGGTGGCGGAAGAAGCGGAGGATCGACAGCTTGATCAGCAAGATCACGCCGATCGCCATGCCGAGCATCAGGTGGGCGACGGTCCGCGCCGGCAGCTCGACCTGGTAGAGCCACAGGCGCGGCACCATCTCGATCATCATGACGACGTAGATCGCGACGTAGACCCAGCCGAGGACGCGATGGAGGCGCATCAGCCCCGGCGGCGCCGCGCTCGTCCGCGTCACCTTGTCGAAGGGGTAGCCCCAGAGGTGGAACATCAGGAAGACCGCGGCGAACCCGGTGATCAGGAAGAGGATCCCGAGGGTCGCGCTCAGGGCAATGTCCATCATCACCGGCGATCATACGGCGAAGCGCGCTTCCGGCATCGAGTCGCTTCGGTGCGACGCATTACCATTCATGCACATGCATGCGCCGGCGTTCGACATGTCCATGCGGACATGTACGTCGCACCTCAAACGCAGACTCAGCCGCGACCGACGAGGCCGCCCGCCGCGTAGAGGAGCACCGCCGCCGCCGCGCCGGCGTTGAGCGAGTCGACGCCGGATGCCATCGGGATCGTCAGCTCGACGTCGGCGAGGTCGAGGAGATCGTCGCTGATGCCGGCGCCCTCGTTGCCGACGACGAGCGCGAGCGCCGGCCCGCGGATAAAGGCGTCGAGGGGGCGCGCCGCGTCGCCGACGGTCGCGGCGGCGAGCGTCAGGTCGGGGAGCGCCGCGCGGAGCTCGGCGAGCGCGACCGGGAGGTCGTCGACGACCGCGAGTGCGCGGTGGAGGGCGAAGTTGTTGCCCATCGCCGCCCGGCTCGCCCGCCGGCTCCAGGGGTCCGCGCAGCGCCGATCGAGGAGGACGAGGTCGACCGCGAAGGCCCGCGCCGCCCGGAGGATCGCGCCGATGTTCCGCGGGTCGACGATCCCCTCGGCGGCGAGGATCGTCAGGCGCCCGCGCGCCCCCATGACGCCGCTCGCTACGGCGACGGCGTCGACCGCCTGCGGCCGCTGGCCGAGGGCCGCGGCCCCGCGGTGGCGCTCGAAGCCGACGATCGCGCTGAGGAGCGGCCGCTCGGCGATCATCACCGTCACCTCGCCGCGCCCGCGCCCGCGCAGCCCGCGGGCGACGGCGTCGAGGCGGCCCGGCGTGACGAGGATCGACTCGACCGCGACGTCGCTCTCGAGGAGGCGCGTGACGACGTGCTCGGTCTCGACGACGAAGCGCTCCGGCCCGGCGTTGTCGGCGACGTCGGACCCGCGGTAGGCGGCGACGCGCGGATCGTCCGGGTCGCGGATCTCGAAGGGCATCGTCAAGGGCGTCGAGCTTGGCCGCTCGACGCCCGACGATCAAGCGGGGCTAGCCCTGGTAGGTCGCCGTGAAGTTGGCGACCACGGTGCACGGGAAGTCGACGCCGAAGATCCCGCTGCTCGCACAGGCGGCGCCGCTGCAGGTGACGTTCGCCTCTTGGCGGCCGCTGGCGAAGGTGTCGGAGTCGAAGAAGCCGCTGGCGCTGACGCGGATCGTCACCGTCGCGCCGAAGGCCGAGAAGGAGTCCTGGAGGCGCTCCGGACAGATGAAGTCGGCGCCGTCCATCGTGCACAGGAAGGCATCGGTGCCGTCCTGGGGGTCGACCGTGAAGGTGTCGTTGCCGTTGTTGGTGATCGAGAAGTTGCCCTCGGCGATCTGGGCGTCGTCGAAGTTGCAGGTGTTGGTGATGACGTCGCCGTTGATGAAGACCCAGGTGCCGGTGGCGGGCTCGGGCCCGCAGGCGCCGAGGGCGAGGGCGGTGGCGATGACGGCGAGGGGGGTGAGGCGGCGTGACATCGGCGATCTCCTGGGGGCGCATCCTACCACCCGCACCTGGGGATCCCCGAACCAGGCGCAGGCGACCGCGCGGCCGCCTGAGCGCCGCCCGCGAGCGCGCATCGCCGTTGTTGTGGCCGTTCTCTCCGGATGTCGCGGGACTGCGGCGCTCAGCATCACCCGACCCGCGCCGGGGCACTCGGGTTCGCCGAACCCCCGCGACACCGGGTCCCGCGGGCCGCGAGCGCCCGCGCGGACGGGGGACCGACGACGACTACTCGGATCGCGGCGGCTCAACGCGGCGCAGCTCGGCGCGACGAGGACCCTCCACGCGCGCGCGCGAGCGGCCCGACCGGCCGCCTGCGGTGACTCGCGGCGCAGCTCGCCTCCGACCTGCTCCGATGGACCTCTTCGCCGCGAGCGCGCGGTCGGTCAGCTCGACGTCCTTTCGGGGCGGAGCGGGTGCGAGTCGGCGCCGCCTTGGCGCCGCACGGTGGAGCGCCGCAGAGGCGTCGGCTCCGCGTGCACGCGCCCCCGTCACCGCCCGCGCGCTCGGCTTGCCCGAGCTCCTGCGTCTCGAGTTGAGCACGAAGGGACAGGTCAGCTCGCGCGCAGCGCCGCGGGTGCGCCGTCACTCCACGCACGGCGTGTACCAGCCGCTGATTCGCGCGCGATACGCCTCGGCCTCCGCGTCGGCGCCGTCGTATGCGTTGTACCGAGCCACCGCCCAAGCGGCCCAATTCGCGTCCACGTGCGCGAGGCTGTCCCCGAGCACCGCCTCCACGGCGTCCACGCCGACCCCGTCGCGCGCGGCCACCAGGTTCAGCAGCACGTCGCGACCGAGCTCCTCGTCGACATAGCGGTACCACGAGGCCCGCATGATGTACGCCTGGCCCTGGCACCGCATGTTGAGCTCGTCGTGGGACTCGCGGAGGGTGGCGAGCGAGAGCCCGCCGTGGTTGAGCCAGTGACCGACCACGACGTCCTCGTCGAAGCCGAAGAGCGGGAAGCCGGTCTTCTCCGGATCGACGAGGAGCGCGACGTACTCGGCCCAGCCCTCGATGTAGAAGCCGATGCCCTCCCACTCCGTCGCGCCCGAGGCCGCAGCCGCGTCGAACGCGATGCCGTGCACGAGCTCATGTGCGAACATCGCCCGGTAGCCGCCCTCGGCCTCCGAGAAGCGCCACAGGTGCA
>JAGQIT010000232.1:8885-11400 GCA_020431135.1 Myxococcales bacterium
GCGTGGAAGCGCTCGCCCATCTCGAGCAGGGACTCCATCTCCTCCTGAGAGCTGTTGATCGTGCTCCCGACGATGTGCAGGTGCTCCCCCCGGACCTCGAGCGAACACGCGGAGAGGGAGAGACCCGCCAGGATCAGGCCGAACGGTAGCTCGACGAGGGCTCGCATCTAGACCTCCAGTCTACAGCAGAGGTCTCCCTAGGCTGACCGCGGGGGCGCGTGTGGCCGCCGGATAGACGACCACGGCCCCGTCGCTGCCCGCTTCCGCGTGACGATGGGCGTCGGCGGCGCGATCGAAGGGGAACTCCGCGGCGACCACCGAGCGGATCGCTCCGCAGGCCAGGAGCTCTGCGACGCGCTCGGTTCGCTCCCGGCTCCCCGTCCCCACAGCGAAGAGCGCGCGCGGGCCTCGTCGCCTGCGAGTGCGCAGCATCTGGAGAATCAACCCCAAGCTCGCGTAGAGGCTGACGTACCGCCCCTGCTCCGTCAGGACCGACCGGCTGTGCGCGAAGCTCGAGGCGTCGGCCGTGTCGAACACCACGTCCCAGGTCGCGCCGACCGCGGTGAAGTCGGTCTCGCGGTAGTCGAGCACCTCATCCGCCCCGAGCTCGCGCATCAGCGGCAGCGACGGCCCGCTGCCGACCGCGGTCACGTGCGCCCCCAGGTGACGCGCGACCTGGATCGCGAACCGCCCGACGCCGCCGGCCCCGCCGAGCACCAAGACCCGCTCGCCTCGCTGGACGCGGGCGAGATCGTTCAGGAAGGACCAGGCCGTACCGGCGCCGTAGGGCGCCGCGGCGGCCTCGGCCGGCGTGATGTGGTCCGGCCGGCGCGCCACCGCGCCGTCCTCCGGGACCGCCACGTACTCCGCCCACGCGCCCCCCGAGAGCGACGAGCCGAACACCGGATCGCCGATGGCGAAGCGGTCGACGTCCTCGCCGACCCGCGTCACGACCCCCGCGAACGAGCGGCCCTGCACCGGGCGACGGGGCCCGAAGAGCCCCATGAGCGCGCGGCCGAGCAGGCTCAGGCGGCCGAAGTCCCCCGTCCGCATGCGAAGGTCGCCAGCGGTGATTGCACTCGCCTCGACGCGCACGAGCACCTCCCGCGGTCCTAGAGCGGGGATCGGCAGACGCCGGAGCTCCAACACCGAAGCGGGGCCGTAGGCCGGCGTGAACACTGCATTCATCATGATCGACGCACCTCCTTAGGGCCTCGAACGTAGCCCCGCGCTCCCGCCCTAGCGATTGCCCCCCTCCGCACAGGGGCCATGCGATTCGGTATGGGCCGGACGGTCGCGCGCGCGCTCCGCCTGAGCGCGGCCGCGGCGGACGATCGCACCGCGATGCTGAGCGATAGGACAGGCTTCTAGCCGCCCCAGCCGCGGAGCCAGGTCGCGCGCGCGCCGACCGAGGGCAGGCCGCGGCCGCCGAGGAGCAATACGCTCGCCGGATAGACCCACGCCTCGTCGACCGCGACCGCGCGGACGCAGGCGAGGACGTCGGGGTTGTCGCGCGGGAGGAGGAGGCGACGCGGCGCGCTGCGGGTCTGGCGGACGCGGCCGCGACCGCGGCAGAGGACGACCTCCTGCGGCGCCTCCGGGCCGGCGCTCGGGATCACGGCGCGGAGGTTCTCGACGAGGCGGCGCTCGGCCTTCGACAGCATGGCGTCAGGGAGCGCCGGGCCGACCCCGAGATGGAGGGCCGCGCCGAGGCTACCGACGAGATCCGAGAGGCGGTCGCCGAGGTCGCGCAGGCGCCCGCCGAGGCCGGCCTGCCCGAGCTGCCGCGGCGGCGGTCGGAAGCGCAGGCCGAAGAGCTCGGTGATCGCCGAGCGGGCGGCGGCGTCGAGGAGCGCCACGGCGGCGCCGCTGAGGATCACCTCGTCGCTCCCCTGGCTCGGGTAGAGCGCGGGGATCACCGCCGGGCCGCCCTCGCCGCGGGCCTGCTCGCGCAGCGCCGCGATCGACCGCCAGACGATCGGCTCGTCGTGGGCGATGAGGCAGGGGATCAGCGCCGCGCCCTCGACGTCGCGGCGCCGCCGGCCGAGGCGGGCGGCCTGGAGGAGGAGCCCGAGGAGGCGGTTCTGGGCCTCGCTGCCCATCTTCGGCAGGCGCTCGGCCGCCTTGAGCATCAGCGCCACCGACTCCTCGGCGAGGCGCGGGAGCGCCGGCGCGACGAGCTCGCGGAGATCCGCCGCCGTCGCCCGCGGCCCGACGAGCGGCCCGAGCTCGAGGATCGCCTCGAAGGTCGGCGCCTTGGTCAGCCCCTGGTGGGTGACGACGACGCCGTGGTGGAGGATCCACAAGCGCGGCGTGTCGCCGGCGCGGGGGATCGCCAGGTGTCCGCGCACGGTCGCCCCGCCGTCGCCGAGCTCGAGGCGGACCGGCGCGCTCACCATGTAGTCGCGGAGGCCGTCGGCCGCCGGCGCCCCGTCGACCGTCAGGCCCGCGCCGACGAAGCGGGCGACGTCGGCGAGCCAGGCCCGCGCCCGGCTGAGGTCGAGGCCGTCGGCGC
>JAGQIT010001524.1 GCA_020431135.1 Myxococcales bacterium
GGTGGACGATCGCCCGCTCGCCCGGATAGACCTCGGTCGCGGTGACGAAGGCGTCGTCGGTGAACTCCTCCGGCCACGGGATCGTGAAGCAGCGGTAGTCGTCGGGGGACTGGGTCGGCGTGAAGCTCTCGGGCATCTCGAGGACGACGTCGGGGACGAACTCGGGGGGCGGCTCCTCCTCGGGGGGCGCGTCGGCGGGGTCGCCCTCGGGCATGTCGCCGGCGAGGTAGTCGAGGAGCAGCGCCTCCTCGTCGAGGTCGAGGGCGAGCGAGTTCTTGTAGTCGTTGCAGCCCGCGTCGGGGAGCCACGGCGGCATCGAGCCGCTCTCGATCGCCGGGCCGAGGATCGGCGCGAGGTTGACGAACTCCTCGTGGGTGGCGAGCGAGAACGGGCCGATGTTGCCGGGGCTGTGGCAGGTCACGCAGCGCGCGCGGACGACGGGCTCGACGTCGCGCCACCAGGTGTAGCCGTCGGCGTCGGTGTCCGTGCCCGTCGCGGTCGCGGCGTCGCTCTCGCCGGCGGTCTCACCCTCCGCGCCGCCGCACGCGGCGACGAGGGCGAGCGCGGCGGCGGCGAGGCTCAGGGCGGGGGTTGGGGGGGCATGCGTGTCGAACATCGCGGTCTCCTCCGGCGCGGCGTCCCGCCGCTCGCCGAGTCTCGCAGGGGCCGCGCGCGCCCAGTTGTGCAAATATCCGCCACCTGCGGGCGGGTATGTGCGCGCTGGCTCCCCGCGAGCTCGGGTCGCCGCAGCTGGCGACAGCCGGGAAGGCGCGGCTGCCTGATGGATGTCGAGCTGCGACGGAGGCTGGTCGACGGCCATCGGCGACAACCAGCCCCGTCGCGGTCAGCGGCGCCGCGGCCTCAGCTATCCTTCGGCCGTGCCCTTTCGCAGCGACGCTCAGGAGACCGCGCACCACCACCTCCCCGCCGACCCGCTCGCGCGCTTCATCGAGATCCACGGCGCCCTCGAGGGCGGCAAGCGCTGGTGGCAGGACAGCGTCCCGCTGCGCCTCGCGGCGATCACGATGGTCACCTCGCGGGGGGAGCCGGCGGCCCTCGCCGCGGCGATCCGCGAGAGCGACGAGGCCTTCCAGGCGGCGCTGCCCTGGTACACGGGGATCAGCGCGTCGGTCCGCCTGATCCTCGCCGCGCAGCTCGTCAAGTACGGCGACACGGTCGACGGCTTCCTCGCCGAGGTGACGCGCATGCGCGGGCTCTTCCGCGAGGTCGGCCTGCGCCGCGACGAGGTCCACGAGGCGCTCGCCGTGCTCGTCCTGCGCCGGGTGCTCGGCGGCGAGCCGGCGCAGGTCGAGGAGGTCGCGCGGATGAAGGCGATCTACGAGGAGATGAAGCGCCACCACTGGTTCCTCACCGGTCCGGAGGACTTCCCCGCCTGCGCCATGCTCGTCGGGCGCCCGGGGACGCCCGAGGCGCTCGGCGCCGGGATCGAGGCGATCTACCAGACCCTCCACACGGAGGCCGGCCTGTGGCAGGGCGATCCGCTGCAGACCGCGGCGAACGTCCTCTACCTCAGCGGCCTCGAGGCGGACGAGATCGCCGAGCGCTTCACGGCGATGATGACCGCCTTCCGCGACGCCGGGGCGCGCGTCGGCAGCCGCGAGTACGACGAGCTGGCGATCCTCTGCTTCCTCGCCCAGCCGATCGCGCGGATCGTCGAGTCGGTCGTCGAGTTCAGCGAGCGCCTGCAGGGGGCGCTGAACTGGACGAGCAAGGCGAGCGCCTTCAACCTCGCGGCGAGCCTCGCCTTCGTCCGCCTGGTCGGCACCGACGTCGAGCTCGGGACCCTCGCCGACGCCAAGCTGATCCTCGACATGCAGGCGATCGTCGC
>JAGQIT010000233.1 GCA_020431135.1 Myxococcales bacterium
CATGTCCCCTAAAGCGACGGGGGTGAACCCCTGTGACCGCGAGGCGCTGGTCCGCGCCTGTAGACCGCGACCTCAGCACACCTCAGGATCGCCGGCGCGATGACGCGCGCCGTCGCTCGCATTGGCTCCGGCCGCGCCGACGCCCGCCGATCGCGACCTCCTCGGGTGGCCCGGGGCACGCGCGCGCGCTTCGCCGCGTTGACGAAAAAACCCGCCGCGGCATAGCTTGAGAGCATGTCTCGTAGATTTTCTTCGGTTCTAGCTTGCCTCGCTCTGGCCGCCTGCTCGGGCGGCGACGAGGAGACCGCGACGGACACGTCGACGATGACCAACCCCTCCGGCTTCACGACGCCGGGGACGAGCTCGGCGAGCGAGAGCTCGAGCACCACCGACGACACCTCGACCTCATCGACGACCGACGATACGACGACCACCACCTCGAGCTCGACGTCGTCGACGACCGACGCCTGCCCGGCCGGCTCGGAGGGCTGCGACTGCCTGGATGGCGACGCCTGCGACGGCGACCTCGAGTGCGTCGACGGCACCTGCGAGGCCGGCAGCGAGACGACGACGACCTCGACCACCACCGACGCCGACCCCTTCTGCGGCGACGGCATCGCCGTCCCCGACGAGGTCTGCTTCGCCGCGCCGGTGACCCTCGGCATGGGCTCGGGCCCGGCCGCGGTGCTCGCCCAGGACATCGACGGGGACATGCACGCCGACGTCGTCTGCGCCAACGCGAGCTCGAACAACCTGACGACCCGCCTCTACAAGGACGGCAACACCTTCGGCAGCCTCGCCGCCCTGATCGCCGGGACGACGCCGAGCGCCATCGTCGCGGTCAACCTCAACGGCGACGGCTTCATCGACATCGTCGCCGCCAACCGCGGCTCGGCCGACCTGTCGATCTTCCTCGGCATGGGCGAGGGCAAGTTCATGCCGCAGACGACGATCGCCGCCGGCATGCAGCCGCGGGCGCTCGTCGCCGCCAACGTCAACGGCGACGGCTTCGACGACGTCATCGCCGTCAACGCCGCCGACAACACGATCGGCCTCTTCCCCGGCGACGGCGTCGGCCTCCTCGCCATGGCCCCCTTCGCCGTCGGCGCGACGCCTGTCGACCTCGCGGTCGGCGAGTTCAACGGCGACGGCAACCTCGACGTGATCACGGCCAACAACGGCTCGAGCAACCTCTCGCTCGTCGTCGGCAACGGCCAGGGCAACTTCGGCGCGCCGACGGCGATCGCGGCCGGCGGCGCCCCCTCGGGGATCGCTGTCGGCGACATCAACGGCGACCAGAAGCCCGACCTCGCGGTGTCGATCCCGGGCTCGAACTCGGTGGTCGTGATGCTCGGCGCCGGCTTCGGGATGTTCTCGCCCGGCGTCCCCTTCACCACCGGCGCAGGCCCCAGCGACGTCGCGCTCGTCGACATGAGCGGCGACGGCGTCCTCGACATCGTCGCCAGCAACGCCGGCGACAGCAACGTCGCGATCCTCCGCGGCAACGGCATGGGCGGCTTCGCGGCCGCCGAGACCTTCGCAGTCGGCCAGGCCCCGGCGTCCCTGGCGATCGGCGACTTCAACGGCGACGACGTCCCCGACATCGCCACCGCCGACGGGGCGGCGAGCACCGTCACGGTGCTCCTCACCGACCCCTGATCGCAGCGCGCCTGCGAGGCGGCTCGGCGTGCGCCGAGCGGCCTCGCTCCCTGTTCTCCCCCAGAGATCTTTGCGGCGCCGCCTCGCGGCGCCGCCTCGCGGCGCCGCCCTGGCGCAGAGTTCACCGCGCGAGTCGAAGCGGCAACGCTTCGGCGCGGACATAGCCCGGGGGCGTCGTCGTTGCCCTCCGAGCCCCGCGCCGCGTGCTCGCCCGAGACCCGCGCTAGGCCGCCGTCAGAACCTGCACTTGCCGCTGCTGCACTTGCCCCCCGGGCACTCGGAGTCGAAGCTGCAGCGCCCGTCCGGGGCGTTCGAGCACTTGCCGCTGCTGCACTTCGCCCCGTTGCCGCCGCAGTCCGAGTCGAAGCCGCACGAGCTCCCCTCGGTGTTCGCGCAGCGTCCGCTGTTGCACTTCACGCCGGGGCCGCAGTCGCTGTTGAAGCCGCAGTTCGACGGTAGCGACGAGGACGACGACGACGACGACGACGACGACGACGGCGCGGACGAGGAGGACGACGACGCCGGGGCCGACGACGACGAGCGGTTCGCGCTCGCGGCGTACGCGGCGTACTGGGCGTTGACCTGGGCGTTGTAGCGGGCGAGCTCCGCCGACGACAGCGCCTTGCAGAAGCCGAGGAGGTTGCACTTCGTGTAGTAGGTATCCGAGTGTCCGCAGCCCGTAGCCTCGTAGAGGCCCTCGGCCATCGCCGTCTTCGTGCGGTTGAGCTCGATCTGGTCCTCAGAGCAGCTGAAGTCGGCGACCGCCCGCTTCGTGACCATGTTCTGGAAGCGCGACGAGCAGCCGACGGCGACGAGCCCCGCGGCGGCGACGGCGAGCGCGGCGGCGCGCCACGACGGGCGCCACGACGGCGGAGACGGGCGGGTGACGGGGCGAGTGGAGGCTGGGTGCATGCGATGATTCCTGGAGGAGCTCGAGGTCCGGCGCGACGGGGAGGGGCTCGCTACGCAGGCGTACGCGCGCCGAGCGGACCACCCCATCCCCTGCTCTCTCTTAAGTCGTCGCATACGCCCCGATGATCCCGCGCGAGTTCGCGCCAGCGTCAGAACTCGCAGTACGCCGAGCACAGCGGCGCTCTGACGCAGCCGAGAGCGCCGACGATGGCTGCGCGAGAGAACGCGCCGATTTGCGGCACTGCGTCCTAGGAGCCCGCCCCGGGGCGGGGCTCAGGCCCGGATCTTCAGGCAGAAGTCACACATGCAGCGCTTGCCGGCGAAGACCCGGTCGAGCCGCGCCCGCTCGTCGTCGTCCTCGTCGAGCGACGAGGCCGACGGGGCGCAGAGGTCGACATCGAGCTGCCAGCCCTCCCCCGAGCGCTTGGGCGCGACCCGGGCGACGAAGCCGGCGACCTCGACGAGCGGCGCGTCGACCTCGGACGCGGCGATCGCCGCGGGGTCGGGCCGCGGCGCCTTGAGCACGTAGCCGACGCGGGCGATCGCGTCGGCGACCCTGTCGTAGCGCAGGCCCAGGGCGAGCTCCATCCAGTGCGGGACGACGCCGCAGTAGACGTCGGCGTTGCCCTGCTCGTCGTCAAAGAAGTAGGAGAAGAAGCCCTTGTCGCCCATGCGCAGGATCCAGCTGCGGTCGTACCCACGCCAGTGCTCGCTGGCCTGGAGCTCGGCGTAGGTGAGCACCCTTCGACACGGCTTTCGCCGCAGGTTCGCCGACATCCCGCGGCGCAGCTCCTCCCAGGCGCGCCAGTAGGCGGCGAAGCCCCCCTCACGCGTCGCGCGCGCGCTCCGTTCGACCTCGAGGTGGAAGACTTGCGGCCAGCTCATGATGCGGTGCCCCTCCGGCGACGAGCGTAGCCCATCGGCGCGGGCCCATGGGGCGTCACGTCGGCGTCATGTCGCTCGCCCCGCGCCGCGACACGCCGCGAGCGCGACCCCGCGCCGAGCTGTCCGAATGTTCATGGAATATCGGACAGCGCCCCGCGGCCTCGGCCGCCCTTGCCCCCGAGCGCCGCCGACAGGCGCGGCTAGAACCCGAACTCGACGAAGAGCCGCAGCCCCCGGGCGGCGCCGTTCACCGACGAGCCGTGGTAGCGGTAGGCGGCGTTGCTGACGTTCTCGAAGACCATCGACAGGAGCGCCCGCTGGCCCCAGCGGTAGCCCGCGCGCAGGTCGAGCACGGCGAAGCCCGGGGTGCCGCCGGGGGGGATCCGGACGTCGGATTGATCGGCGAGGGCGAGGCGCGTCTGGGCCCGGGCCCAGCGCAGGCCGGCGCCGCTGAAGAAGCCGAGGCGGCGCGATCGCCAGGTCAGCTCGGCGGCGCCGTTGAGCGGGGGGATCCGCGACAGCGGCAGGCGCGACGGCGGGACGCCGGGGATCGGGTTGGGCCCCTCGCCCCAGGTGTAGGCGATCGTCGTCCGCAGGCCGAAGCCCGCCGGCAGGAGCACGCGGATCACCCCGTCGAAGCCGCGGATCACGGCGACGCCGTCGAGGTTGGTGAGCTGGAAGACCGTCTGCGAGCCGGCGCAGCCCGCCGAGCCCGGCGGGCAGTCGCCGGCGGTCACCGGCGCGCGGGCGATGAGATCGGTGATCCGCGACTGGAAGGCGTAGATCCCGGCCTCGATCCACGGGCTGTCGACCTTGAAACCAGTCTCTAGGGACAGGGCGCGCTCGGGCTCGAGGTCGGCGTTCTCGAGCTGGAAGCCGGGCCCGGTCTGCTGGCGGCTGGTGAGGTCGTCGAGGTTCGGCGCGCGGAAGCCCTGGTCGACGTTGGCGACGACCTTGAGCCAGTCGCTCAGGCGGACGGCGGCGCCGACCGAGCCGACCGGCGTCACCCAGTGGCGGCGCACGCTCGCCGACGCCGACGCCTCATCGCCGTCGGCGCGGGCCATCGCCGCGGCGAGGCGCACGCCGGCCCGCAGCTCGAGGCGCTCGAGGACGAGCGCGCGGCCGTCGACGAAGAGCCCAGAGGTCAGGTAGTGCGAGCCGTCGAGGTACTGGCCGCGGCTCTGCGGGCTGGTGATCCCGACGTCGGAGAAGATGTTCCAGGCCTTCGAGCGGATCGTGTCGAAGTAGACGTCGCCGCCGTAGGTCGCCTTGAGGCCGAGCCAGCGCGCCGGCGCGAAGCTCCGGGTGCCGAGGCGGAGGCCGGTGCCGACGGTGTACACGTCGTCGCGGCCGTCGTTGCGCGTGAAGGTCGTCGGCCGGTCGTGGTGGCGGCGCTCGTGCTGGTTCTGGAACGACACCGTCCACCGCCCGGTCTCGGCGAAGCTCGGCCCGTCCTCGAGATCGGCGGCGGCGTAGACCAGGGTCCTGAACTGCTCGTCGTAGGTCAGGCACTCGCTCTCCGGGGCGGTCGCCGGCGGGCACTTGTCGGTGCGCGGCGCGTCGAACTGGCGGTAGTCGTAATAACCGAGGGTGAGGCGGAGCTTGTCCGTCGTCTGCCAGACGAGGCGGCCGTCGGCGGTCAGCTCCTTGAAGCCGGTGCCGAGCTGCGTCTGACCGTCGGCGCCGAAGCGGGGCGAGCGGACGAGCTCGCCGGTGGTCGGCGAGCGGATCGGCCCCGCGGTCTTGAGCTGGCCGACGTCGCGGTAGCCGACGCCGCCGACGAAGCCGACCTTGCCGCCGTAGCCGAGCTCGAGCTGCGCCCGCCCGCCGAGCTCGCCGTCGGCCGTGCCGCTGCGCAGGCTGAACTTCGGGCGGACGTAGAACTTCTTGGTCCCGAGGGCGAGCGCCGGCTGGATCGGCGTCGCCAGGAGGGCGCCGCCCATCGCGTCCGAGCCGTACTGGGTCGAGGCCGCGCCGCGGACGACCTCGAGGCGCTGGATCGTCCGCGAGTCGATCGTGAAGAAGTACTGGTTCGGGCCCTGGCGGAACGTGCTGTTGTTGAGCCGGATCCCGTCGAACATCATGATCGTCTGCTGGCCGGTGACGCCGCGGACGTAGGGCGAGCCCTGGCTGTGCGCGGTCTGCTGGACGTAGACGCCGGGCTCGTAGCGCAGCGCGTCGGGGGCCGACCGCGGCAGGCGCTCCTCGATGTCGCGGCGGCGGACGACCGTGCTCGCGCGCTCCTCGTGCTCCGGGCGATCGACGTGGACGACGACGGTCCGGCTCCGCGCCGCCTTCTCGTCGTCGCCGCCGACCTCCTCGGGACCGTAGGTCGCGGCGGATCCGTCCGCGCCGTCGACCGCCGGGGGATCCTCGGGGGCGGTGACGTCCTCGACCTCCCCGTCGACCGCCGCGCCCGTGTCGGCGCCCGCCCCCAGGGACGCCGCAGAGGCCCTTGGCAGGCCGAGCAGCGCCGCGAGGGCGACTGCCGTGGCGACGCGGCGAAGCATGGACGGGGAGGATGTCACGGGCCGGCGAACGAGTGGCAGCGAGGATCGCCGCGTCACCTCACCGCGAGCGCCGGCGACCCGCGAGGCGCTGCATGAGCAAGTAGATCCACCCTGCGCGATATACACACGCGAGTGGATCCCCCGCATAGCGAGATCGCGCTACACGGCATTCGCGGAGGCCTATGGAGGCCTTCGCGTGCCCGCTCGAGTCCTCCGCCCTCGACCCCAGCGCGCGAGGCCTGACACGCCCCACGAGTCGCCGCGCGCCGACGACGACTCGGAGAACTGGCACCTAGCGCTCGGAGCCGGCGACGGGCCCGGGCGGCGGCGGCTCGCGGAGCACCGTGAGGAGCTCGGCCTCCGGGGTCCCGGGCTCGGGCTCGACGCAGTAGCCCCATTGGACATGTGGCGGCAGCGACATGAGGATCGACTCGGTGCGCCCGCCGGTCTTGAGGCCGAAGATCGTCCCGCGGTCGTAGATCAGGTTGAACTCGACGTAGCGGCCGCGGCGGAGCTCCTGCCAGGTGCGCTGCGCGGCGGTGTAGGGCTCGCTGACGTGGCGGCGGGCGATCGGCAGGTAGGCGTCGATGAACGCCTGGCCGCCGGCGCGGAGGAAGTCGAGGAGCGCGAGGTCGTGCCCCTCCTTCGCCTCGTCGACGTTGACGTAGTCGAAGAAGATCCCGCCGATCCCGCGGCGCTCGCCTCGGTGCTGGAGGAAGAAGTAGCGGTCGCACCAGTCGCGCCACGCCGGGTAGTCGGCGATCTCCGGAAACGCCTCGCAGTACTCGCGGAACACGCGGTGGAAGTGGGCCTTGTCGTCGGCGTCGTAGTAGTAGGGCGTCAGATCGCCGCCGCCGCCGATCCACCGGCGATCGCCGTGCTCGATGTAGCGGAAGTTGGCGTGGGTCGTCGGGACGTGCGGGTTTTGCGGGTGGATCACCAAGGAGACGCCCGTGGCGAAGAAGGTCGACCCGGAGCCGTGGAGCTGCTTGGCGAAGTCCGGGCTGAGCTCGCCGTGGACCGCCGACACGTTGACGCCGCCCTTCTCGATCACGTCGCCGGTGATGATCCGGCTCTCGCCGCCGCCGCCGGCCTCGCGCACCCAGCGGTCGGGGACGAAGCGGGCCTCGGAGCCGGCCTCGCGCTCGAGCCCCTCGAGGGCGCTGCAGATCGCGTCCTGGATCCCCTGGACGGTCTCCATCGCGCGGGTCTGGATCGGCGTGAGCTCGCTGCGGTCGTGCATGGGCCGAGGATACCCCCGCGCCCTGCCAGACCCCGCGCAAGGCGTTCGCGGGCGAGGTCACATCGGCCGGCGGCGAGTGAGCTAGCGCCCATCGCCCAGAGCGCGCGCCTCCGGGTCGCTGCGCGATCGCGCCGAGACGGCAGCGAATGCTCGGCCGCCGACCTCCATGACAAAGGGACACTCAGGCACCGAAGCTCGGCGAATGACCTCGGCGATGCGGACCGCGGGGCGCGGCGATGCGGAGCGCGCGGGCTGCTACGATCGGCGGATGGTCCGCGGTGAACGCATGCTCCTCATCTTCTCGGCGATCCTCGCCGACCTCGCCGGCGGCTGCTCTGGTTCGATCGTCGGCACCTCGAGCGGCTGCCCCACCTACAACGTCAGCGAGCGGGTCGTCGACGCGGCCGCCCTGGCGCAGGCCCTGAATGACGACGAGCTGAGCTTCCACGAGTGCGCGTCGCTCTGCGACGCGATCTGGTCGGAGAGCACGTCCGACTCCGCGACGACGACGACGACAACAACAACCACAACAACCACAA
>JAGQIT010001525.1 GCA_020431135.1 Myxococcales bacterium
GAGCCGCCGAAGCCCGAGCCGAAGCCCGAGCCCGAACCGGAGCCGGAGCCGAAGCCGGACATCATCCCGCTCCCGGGCAACTGGGGCGTCACGCCGCCGGCGATGCGCGCGGCCTTCGAGAAGACGGAGGAGGCCGCGGGGATCCCGGGGCTCGGCCGCTTCTTGGCGATCTGGTCCTGGGGCGCCTTCCGGGCGAAGAAGCCGCCGGTCGGCGCCGAGGAGGCCGCCGCGATCGCCGAGGCCAACCCGCAGCTCTGCCGCCTCTGCCACAACGACAGCGCGAGCGAGCGGGCGGCGTCGCTGACGGCGCTCAACCGCGTCATCCAGCCGAAGCCGCTCGGCGCCTACGACAAGCCGTGGCCGAAGCCCGCCGACGTCGAGGGCTGGAGCGACGGCAGCTACGGCCTCTTCGACGTCCTCGCCGGCGCCCACGCGCACGCCGGCTACCACGACGGGCACTTCGCGCCGCTGATCGATCACCCGGCGACGATCCTCTACCGCGTCGACGTGCAGTGCTACATCGCCGGGGTGATGGTCCAGCGGATCATCAACAACCCGACGCTCCTGGTCCTCGTCGACGACGACCCGCTCCAGACCTGGGCGAACGTCCGCGCCTGCACCAGCACGCCGCAGGGCTTCATCGACCTGCTCAAGGGGAAGGACAGCGCGATCAAGCCGGGCTCGAACCTGCCGATCGGCACGGCGGTCAAGCGCGGCCAGGTGATCGCCGCGGTCGGGAAGTACCCCAAGGGGAGCACCATGCTCCACTGGGAGGCGTGGAAGCTCGGCACCCGCAAGCCGCGGGCGCGCTGGAGCGAGGGCAAGCCGCGGCCCGCCGACAACTACGACCCGAGCGACTACCTCAAGCGGGCGATGTCGTCGGCGAGCTCCGGCGACGACGCGCCGCCCGGCGGAGGCGGCCTCGCCTTCGCGCTGATGCTCCTGACCGGGATCGGCGTCGGCGTCGGCGTCGCGCTCAGGCGGAGGCGCAATCGATGATCCAGCCGACCTGCCAGAGTGGGGCCATGAGCACCGACACGCCCTGCCCCGCCGCCGACCTCAACCCCGCCGCGCCCCCGCCGTCGATCCAGGACGAGCTCCGCGAGTGCGTCGGCGACGACGCCTTCCCGAAGATCGGCGGCGTCTTCCTCGGCTGGGCGCTCGGCTCCGCCGCCGCGGACAAGCCGAGCTTCGAGGCCCGCTTCGAGGCGATCGAGCGTGGCGACCTCAGCTCGTTCGACGCCGCCGAGGACAAGCTCGGCGCGCTCCTCTTCCTCCGCCTCGTCCCCGCGGACGTGCGCGAGGGGACGATCGAGGCGTTCCGCGGCGAGCTCCCGCTGCTCCTCGACACGCTGCTCCACGCGCGCCGGGCCGGCGCCGCGATCCAGCCGATCGACGAGCCGGAGGCGCGCCTGTGGCTCGTCGACGTGTCGGGCGAGCGCCTGCTCCTCGAGGCGAGCTCGGCCGAGATCGCGGCCGCCCGCGCGAAGGAGGCCCGCCCCGACGCGGTGCAGATCGTGGTCCGGCCGGCGTTCATCGGCGAGCCGGAGGTCTTCGACGCCGCCGACCTCTGGACGCGGATCGGGGTCATCGACGCAGACGGCGCCCCGCTGGTCCAGATCGCCAGCCACCGCGAGCTCCTCGACGACGACGGCTGCAGCGTCCAGGTCCTCCGCGAGGCGGACGACGGCGGCGCGATCTACGGCTTCATGTTCGAGGCCGACGACGACACCGGGATCGTCGAGGGCATCGCGCTGCCGGTGCGCAACGGTTGCTCGGCGGGGGTCACGGTCGCGGCGATCCGGGCGGTCCTCGAGGACCTCGAGGACCTCGAGGGCCCGCCCCCCGACGACCCCGCGAAGGACGAGACGCCATGCCCGTGAAGTACGACCCAGGAGCGGCACGCTATGAGCACCCGACCGGCACGACCGAGGAGAACCACGGCGGCGTCGCGGCGATCGTCGGCGGCGCCGTCGTCAGCCTCGTCGCGCTCGGCGTGGTCGCCGTCCTCGCGAGCAAGAAGAAGCGGAGGCGGTAGGATGCGCGCCATGCTCCGCCAAGGCCTCCTGCTCCCGCTGCTCCTCACCCTTGGGCTCGTCGTCGCCGCGCTCGCGGGCTGCGTCGAGGACGAGCTACCCGACGTGTGCACGGGGACCAACCCGGGCGAGAAGGGCCTCTTCGAAGCCTGCGATCCCGACAAGGATCACTACTGCGGCGAGGGCCTGCGCTGCGCCCTCGGCTTCTGCACGGCGGCCTGCGACGACCCCGACGACGCCTCGCCCTGCGCCATCCCCAGCGTCCCCGACGCCCGCGGCTTCTGCGACATCACCCTGAGCGGCGCCTGCACCTACAGCTGTGAGGGCGCCGCCCCGCCCGTCGACGGCCTCGACGGCTGCCCCGGCGAGTCGTGGGGGCTGCTCGATCTCTGCGACGTCTCATGATCGATCTCAGCCTCACCAAGCTACGCCGGGTAGCTTTCCCGCCGAACTCGCTCGGTGAGGTGCCGAAGATCCCCGACACGCCCGCGGACATCGCCACGGCGCTGATGGTCCGGGCGACCGACGTCTTCCTCGACATGCTCCCGCCGTCCCTGCGGGAGCTCCTCGGCTTCGCCCAGGACGCCGCGAGCGCGATTACCGAGCTCAAGGGCGGCAACGTCGGCGCCTGGCTCAACGTGATCCAGCAGGCGCAGAAGAAGTGGATCAACTACATCGACGGCCAGTGGGACGTGCCCGAGCAGTGCCGTTCGAAGATCCGCGGCGCCGCGGCGAAGCGCTGCCCCGAGGCCCCCTTCGCGCTCGTCTCCCTCAAGGAGAGCTGCGGCACCGGCGACCCGCCGCCCGGCAAGTTCGGCTGGAAGCCGAGCGGCATCGGCAAGGTCGTCTATCAGTGGGCGCTCTCCCTCCCGCCCACGGCGGGCAGCGGCTCGTCGAAGCAGACCTGGCTCCCGGACCCGCGCAAGAGCCGGAGCGAGGGCTTCGTCTTCTGCCCGGCGACCTTCCCCTACTGCATCCCGCACACCCAGCCCTGGACCTGGGACGAGGGCGTGATGGCCGTGATGGCCGTCCGCTACCAGAACCTCCTCGCCAAGGGCTTCGGCGAGCACGCCGCGGACTACCGCGGGACGCTCGACGAACTGCACTACCGCCTGATGGCGATCATCAACGCGGGGCGCAGCTACTTCCCCGGCGAGCAGGGCTCGCAGACGTGGGACGACCTCCGCCCCGTGAAGGTGGTCTCGGCGATCCCCGGCAAGGCGGATCCCGCCTACGTCTACGCGACGCCGCACGGCGAGATCTGGTCCGCGAACCCCAAGGCCCGGATCCGGTCGTACTGGAACACCGACCTCCCCGTCCTCGAGGCGACGGTCGGCCAGCTCCAGCAGATGCTCGCGTCGATCGCCGGGCTGGCGCTGCGCGACCGGATGTACAGCACCGATCCGGTCCCCGGCTTCCAGGGCACCGGCGACGAGAAGGGCAGCCCCGGAGGCGGCGGCGGCAAGGGTGGCGGCTTCGGCGGCGGCCTCGGCGGCGGTGTCGTCGGCGAGCTCGACGTCGACGCCGAGGTCGTAGCTGTTC
>JAGQIT010000234.1 GCA_020431135.1 Myxococcales bacterium
GCTGACCTCGCCGTACTCGTCGAAGACGCGGATGATGTCGTCCTTGCCGTCGCCGTTGACGTCGCCGGCGATGTAGTGCTGCCCGGGCCAGTAGCCGCCGAGGCCGCTGTCGCCCCAGCGGCTGGCGTCGAAGCGCTGGCCGGCGCCGGCGAAGACGTCGATCACCGTCTCGCCGCCGATCCCGTGGATCCGCGCGATGTCGCCGTAGCCGTCGCCGTTGAAGTCGCCGGCGACCGGGACGTAGTGGCCGCCCCAGTCGCTCTGGAGCTCGTCGTGGAAGGTGCCCCACCAGCGCGGCGTCGGATCGGCCTCGAGCGCGGAGGCGACGCTCGGGAGGGCGAGGCTGGCCCAGACGGCGAGCGCGAGGCTGTGGACGCCCCAGCGGGCGCGTCGGCGCGCCGTCGCCGGCCGAGAGTGGGGGAGACGCGCGTCGCTTCGGGGGGAGAGTCTGCTGTTCATGGACGACCTGCCTTGCTTCGGTGCGGACGGTGCTCCGTCCTCCACCGCACACATACGAAGGGGGGCCGATCATGGGTATGTCAGCGATATTTCACGGGTCGGCGCGAGCCCGCGAGCCCGCCGAGGGCAGGCGCGCAGGCGCCGGGACCCGGCACGACCGAACATGTCCGATCGCACATAAGGTCCTCGCGGCGACGCGGGCGAGCGCGGCCGCAGCTCACGACGAGCGCTCGAGGCGGGCGCGGAGCTCGAAGCGGCGGATCTTGCCGGTCGCGGTCTTCGGCAGGGCGTCGACGACCTCGATCCGCCGCGGCCGCTTAAAGGCCGCGACCTCGCGGCGCGCGTGCTGCATCAGCGCCTGCGGATCGATCGCCGCGTCGGCGACGGCGACGACGAAGGCGACGACCGTCTCGAGCCCCTTGTCGTCGCGGGCGCCGACCACCGCCGCCTCGAGCACCGTCGGGTGGCCGAGGAGGACGTTCTCGACCTCGGCCGGCGACACCCAGATCCCGCCGGCCTTGATCATGTCGCTGTTGCGCCCGAGGAAGGTCCAGCGATCGTCGGCCGAGCGGACGTAGACGTCGCCGGTGCGCACCCAGCCGTCGTCGCGGAAGGCCGCGGCGGTCGCCTCGGGTCGCCGCCAGTAGCCGGTCGCAGCCGACGGCCCGCGGACGAAGAGGAAGCCCGGCGTGTCGGCGGCGGTGACGAGCGCGCCGTCGGCGTCGCGCAGCTCCGCCTCGTAGCCCGGGACGACCTCGCCGCTCGACCCCGGCGTCTGCGCCTCGAGGGTGTTGGAGATGAAGATGTGCAGGAGCTCGGTCGAGCCGATGCCGTCGAGCACGGGGCTCCCGGTGAGGGCGGCGAAGCGATCGTGGATCGTCGCCGGCAGCGCCTCGCCGGCGGTCACCGTCGCGCGGACGCTGGCGAAGAGCGCCGGATCGAGGCCGGCGTCGAGGAGCGCCGCGCAGAAGCCCGGGCTCGAGAAGAAGAGCGTCGGCGCCTCGGCGGCGATGAGCGCGGCGATCGCCGCCGGGCGCGGCGGATCCGGGTGGAGGATCGCCGTGCCGCCCGCGGCGAAGGGGAAGGTCAGCGCGTTGCCGAGGCCGAAGGCGAAGAAGAGCTTGGCGACCGAGAGGAAGCGATCCTCGGCGCCGACCCGCAGCACCTGACGGGCGTAGGTCTCGTAGGTCGCCTGGAGGTCGCCGTGGCGGTGCATGACCCCCTTGGGCACGCCCGTCGTCCCGCTCGAGTAGAGCCAGAAGGCAGGCGACTCCGCGGTCGTCGCGGCCACCGGCGCCGGGTCGGCGGCCGTATGCGCGGCGAAGGGGTGGATCTGCGCGGCGACCTGGACCCCCGCGAGCGCCGCCGGATCGCCGCAGAGCACGACGTGCTCCAGCGCCGGCGCGCCGGCGACGATCTCCGGGACCGCCGCGGCGAAGACGTCAGAGATCGCCAGCGCCTTCGCCCCGGCGTCGGCGATGATCTCGGCGAGCGCCGGCCCCTTGAGCATCGTCGACAGCGGCACCGGGATGATCCCCGAGCGCAGCGCCCCGAGGAAGATCGCGGGGAAGTCCTCGTCGTCGCGGAGGACCACGGCGACGCGCTCGCCCGCGTCGACGCCGATCCCCTTGAGGAGGCTCTGCACCCGCCACAGCGCGCGCTGGAGCGCGGCGTAGGTCGTCGACCTCCCCTCGCAGCGGATCGCTACGGCGTCGCCGCGCCCGCCTGCGACGTGACGATCGACCAGCCATGCGCCTGCGTTGTACTTCGTCATTCTCAGCTCCCTGAACGTCGTCCGCGTTCGCCCCACGATATCGGATCGCGCGGCCGGCGGCACGGCGCGTCGGCGAGGCGCTGCGCCGCCGAGAACGCTCCCGCCGCGGCCCCCTGCTGGTACCCTTGGCACTCCTCACGCGAGCGGAGCGAAGGTCCCGTTGGCTGCGCC
Source organism: Myxococcales bacterium (assembly GCA_020431135.1). Taxonomy (GTDB): domain Bacteria; phylum Myxococcota_A; class Polyangia; order Nannocystales; family Nannocystaceae; genus JADJRG01. Next base: position 2,405 of record JAGQIT010000234.1, read on the forward strand.
AGATGACTCTGAACTGCTGCGGATGCTGCTCCGAGACAGCTACATCGCGACCGCGCTGCTCGACCCCCAATTCAACTTCATCCGCGTCAACAAGGCGTACGCCACGGCCACGGGCCACGCGCCTGAGTTCTTCATCGGCAAGAACCACTTCGAGCTCTACCCGTCGAACGCGCAGGCGATCTTCGAGCAGGTCGTGGCGAGCAAGCAGGCCCACGAGATCCGCGGGCGCCCCTTCGACTTCCCCGACGACGACGCCCGCGGCACGACCTACTGGGACTGGAAGCTCGAGCCGCTCCTCAACGACGCCGGCGAGGTCGAGGCGCTGCTCTTCACGCTCCTCGACGTGACCGCGCGCTACCGGACCCACCTCGAGCTCGGACGCGCGGGCGTCGCGGTCGTCAGCGCCGACGGGGCGATCTTCGACGTCAACAGCCACCTCTGCGAGCTCCTCGGGCGGCCGCGCGGCGACCTCCGCGGGCGCCCGTGGGCCGAGGTCGTCCACCGCGCCGACCGCGAGCGCGCGGCCTCAGCCCTCGCCGAGGCCTGCAGCGAGCCGTCGCGCACCGCCGATCGCCGCGTCCGCCTGGCGACCGTCGACGGCCGCCCCTGCCACGCCCTCCTCACCCTGAGCTGCGTCCACAACAACGTCGGCGAGGCCGACTACTTCGTCCTCCACGTCCACGACCGCAACGCCGAGGTCCGCGCCCAGGAGCAGAAGGAGCGCTTCTTCAACCTCTCGGTCGACCTCCTGTGCATCGTCGACTACAACGGCCGCTTCACCGACGTCAACGAAGCCTGGGAGCGCACCCTGGGCTACGCGCGCGCGGAGCTGATCGGCCGCCCGCTCCTCGACTTCGTCGACCCCGAGGACCACCAGCTGACGCTCCGCGAGGCGGAGCGCCTCCACGTCGCGTCGACGACGCTCGCCTTCACCAACCGCTACCGGACGAAGACCGGCGAGCTGCGCTGGCTGACGTGGAACGCCGTCGCCCACGACGAGACCCGCGAGATCATCGCCGTCGCCCACGACGTCACCGAGGTCAAGCGCTACGAGGCCGAGCTCCTCGAGCACCGCGAGCGCCTCTCCGAGCTGGTCCGCGAGCGCACCGACGCCCTCGTCGCGACCGAGTCGCGGACCCGCCACCTCCTCGCCCGCGGCCCCGCCGTCGTCTACACCTGCGAGCCCGCCGGCGACTTCGCCGTGACCTACGTCAGCCCGAACGTCCGCGAGGTCCTCGGGATCGCGCCCGAGCGCTTCACCGAGCGCGCCGACTTCTGGCTCGCCAACGTCCACCCCGACGACGCCGCGCGGGTCCAACGCGACCTCGCCAACCTCACCGGCCTCGCCGATCTCGACGGCCGCGGCACGGCGATCCACGAGTACCGCTTCCGCCGAGCCGACGGCGTCTACCGCTGGATCCGCGACGAATTTCGCCTCCTCCGCGGCGACGACGTCGGCGCGGCCGAGATCGTCGGCTACTGGATCGACATCACCGAGCGCCGCTCGCAGATGGAGGCGCTGCGGGAGGCCCGCGACGCCGCCGAGCAGGCGAGCCGGGCGAAGTCCGACTTCCTGTCGCGGATGAGCCACGAGCTGCGCACGCCGATGAACGCGATCCTCGGCTTCGGCGAGCTCCTCGGCCTCGAGCGCGAGCGCCTCAGCGCCAACCAGCGCGAGGGCCTCGGCCACATCATGGGCGCCGGCCGCCACCTCCTCACGCTGATCGACGGCGTCCTCCAGCTCGCCAAGATCGACGCTGGCCAAGAGGACATCCTCTCCGAGGCGATCGCCGTCGACGACGTCGCCGCGCGCTGCGAGGCGCTCGTCCGGCCGATCGCCAGGCGCCGCCAGGTGCGGATCGATCGCGCCCCCTGCCCCGAGCTCTACGTCCGCGGCGACGCGGTCCGCCTCATGCAAGTGCTGGTCAACCTCCTGACCAACGCGATCAAGTACAACCGCCGCGGCGGCCTCGTCCGCCTGCGCGCCGAGGTCGTCGACGACCGCGTCCGGCTCAGCGTCGAGGACACCGGCGCCGGCATCGACGCCCGCGAGCTCCCGCGCCTCTTCGACCCCTTCTACCGCGTCAACGTCAACACGCCGGTCGAGGGCTCCGGGATCGGCCTCAGCATCTGCCGCCGCCTCGTCGAGCTGATGGGCGGCTCGATCGGCGTGGCGAGCGAGCCGGGCGTCGGCAGCGAGTTCTGGATCGAGCTGCCGCAGGAGACCGCCGACGCCGACGCCTCGGCGCCGACGATCGACGCGCTCGGCGACCGCGACCTCCCGGACACGCCCGCCGATCGCTGCGTTCTCTACGTCGAGGACAACCAGGCCAACCGGCGGCTGATGGAGATCCTCTTCAGCGAGCACCTGCGGATCCCGCTGGTGACGGCGCCCACCGCCGAGGAGGGCCTCGTCCTCGCCAAGGTCGAGCGCCCGGCGCTCATCCTCATGGACCTCGACCTCCCGGGGATGGACGGCTACCAGGCGGCGCAGCTCCTCTCGGAGGACCCCGCGCTCGCGTCGATCCCCCTGGTGGCCGTCAGCGCCCACGGCATGAGCGACCACATCGAGCGCGCCCAGGCCGTCGGCTTCGACGACTATCTCGTCAAGCCGCTCAACCTGTCGCGGACGCTCGAGGCGATCACCCGGCTCCTCGAGCGGCCCCGTCGCTGAGCGCCTGGTCCCGCGGGTGGCGCAGGGTCGCCGCGGCTCGACCTCAGCCTGCCGCGTGCGCCGCCGATCCCTGCTGTCATCGCTCACGCGCAGCCGCTATAAGAGCGTCGGCCTACACGCGAAGACGCCGGCGTTGAGGGGCGACGAGACATGATGGACCTACGAGACGTCTACGGAAAGAGCATCGCCGTGACCGGGCGGATCCCAGGCTTCACCAAGGCCGAGCTGGAGATCCTCCTCGAGGCCCGCGGGGCCGCGCTCGTCAACAACTCGCCGAGCAAAGACACGAGCGTCGTCATCGCGGCCGCGGACGGCGGCAAGAAGGTCGAGAAGGCGCGCGCGCTCGGCCTCCCGCTCGTCTTCGGCGACGACGTGCGCGCCGCCCTCGGCGAGCCGCTCGAGGGGTATCGCGCCCGCTTCGAGCGCAGCGCGGCCAAGCGCCCCAAGTTCTACAAGACCGCGACGCTACATCTCGGCGCGCCGGCCCCCCACGAGCTCCTCGAGCGCGTCGCCGAGCGCGTCGGCTTCGCCTTGCCCGCCGCCGCCCGCAACCTCTTCAGCCAGGTCAACGGCCTCAGCTACCTGTGGAGCACGCGCAAGATGCCGGCCCCGATCGCGGGCCCGCTGGCGTGGCACGACGCCATGCACCAAGACGGCGCGACCTGGAAGACGCTCCTCGCGCTCAGCCGCAAGGGCAAGGGCAGCTTCGTCATGGGGCTCATCGCCATCCCCGACGCCGAGACGATCTTCTTCTCGGAGTGGAACAACCGCGTCTTCAGCAGCGGCGACCCAGGCCCCAAGGACAGGATCACGATCGGCAAGAAGAAGGCCAAGGCGCAGGACTTCTGGCGCAACCTCTTCCTCTTCGACGCGTTCCACGGCTACTACCAAGCGGGGCTCTGGGCCGACCCCGTGAGCCAGGATTTCTACGTGGTCTACGGCAGCGACTACGGCGCGGACTGGGAGTGGTCGAGCCCGATCTCGCTGGAGATCTACATGGAGCACCTGTGCACCCAATTCGGACGCACGCGGCCCATTGACCCCGCCTCCAAGGCCGGGATGACCACGTCGATGCTGCGGTCCCAGAGCGGGTATGAGCTCGCGCCATACCAGAACCTCTGAGCCGCCGCGGGCCCGAGAGGCGCTCTCTCTCGCGGCGGTCCGCGGGATCTCCGCTGCGGACCGCTAGGCCTCGGATCGCGCCGGCGGCCGCGTCGTCGGGCTGCGCTCCCGGAGCCAGCGCTTCGCCTCGGCCGCCGCCATCGGCCGCGCGACGTAGTAGCCCTGGAGCTCGTCGCAGCCGAGCTCGCGGAGGAGCTCGAGGTCGTCGCGGGTCTCGACCCCCTCAGCTACGGTCGTCAGCCCGAGCTTGCGCGCGAGGAGGATGCTGCTCTCGATCACGGCCCGGGCCGAGCGGTCGGCGCAGGCCTCGGCGACGAAGGTCCGGTCGAGCTTGAGCTCGGTGAAGGGGAAGCGGCGGAGCTGCTCGAAGGACGAGTAGCCGATGCCGAAGTCGTCGATCGACAGGCCGAAGCCCTTGAGGCGGAGGCGGGCGAGCACGTCGAGCGCGAGCGCGAGGTCCCGCATCACCGCGGTCTCGGTGATCTCGACGTTGAGGGACGCCGGCGCGAGGCCGGCGGCGGCCGCCGTCGCCACGAGGTACTCCGGGAGCTCGAGGTCGTCGAGCCACGAGGCGGAGAGGTTGAACGAGACCTGGATCCGCGGCGAGACGGCGACCAGCGCCGCCCCCTCGCGGATCGCGAGGCCGGCGAGGTGCTCAGAGAGCGCGGCGCAGAGCGCCGCGTCGCGCTCTGCGAGGGCGATGAAGACCGACGGCGGGACCACGCGGCCGTCGGCGCGGCGCCAGCGGGCGAGCGCCTCGACGCCGACCGGCCGCATGCTGCGGGCGTCGACCTTCGGCTGAAAGACCACTGAGAACTCGCCGCCCTCGATCGCCGCGTAGACCTCGTCCATCGCCGGCTCCTCGAGCACAGGCAGCGCCGCCCGCCGCCGCGCCGGCTGGGCGAGGCTCTGGAGGAGCTCGGCGACGACCTCGGGGTGCAGCGGCTTTTGCACCTGACCGAGGAGGCGCAGGCCGTAGAGCTCGGCCAGGCGGCTGACGGAGTCGAGAACCCCGGGGCGCCCGCTCATGACCACGAGGCCGCCAGCGAAGCGGAGCTCGCCGAGGCGACGGATCGCCTGGATGCCGTCGTGGCCGGGCATCTCGAGGTCGCAGAAGACGACGTCGAAGGGGCGCGCCGACCGGCGCACCGCCTCGAGCGCCAGATCGCCGTTGCTCGCCGACTCGATCCGCTCGACGCCGAGGGCCTCGAGCATCGACACCAGGAGGTTGCGGACGATCGGCTCGTCGTCGACGACGAGGGCCGACGCGCACGGGGCGATCGGAGGCGCCAGCGGCCCCTGCGGCGGCGCGGCGTCGGTGCCTCCCCCGACCCCAGCGACCCCCGCGAGCCCCGCGACCCCTGCGACCCCTGCGACGAAAGGCGCCCGCCTCACCGACGCCTCAAAGTCGTCGAGGCCCCGCGCCAGGGCCCGGAAGAGGACGTCGAGGCGACCGCTGCCCCCGGCTCCGGCCGCCCGCTCCAGGGCCTCGAGGAGCTCGACGTAGCGCAGCGCCCCGAAGGCCCGCGCCGTCGCCTTCTGGCGGTGGGCCTCGCGGGCGATGGCCGCCGTGTCGGCGGTCTTCGTCAGGCGCTCGAGCTGCTCGCGCGCCGCCTCCAGGAACTCGTCGAGGAGGCCGCCGACGTCGACGCCGAGC
>JAGQIT010000235.1:0-4677 GCA_020431135.1 Myxococcales bacterium
GCGGCGAGGCGCTCGGCGGCTCGTCGTCGCCGACGCAGCAGTCCGGGTGGCGCTCGCAGTCGTAGTAGGTCTCCTCGTACTCGCCGCCGTCGTGGACGCAGTCGAGCGAGGCGCTGATGCCTCGGCCGAGGGCGCCGTCGTCGTCGAGGCCCCAGCAGCGGACCTCTCCCGCGGCTGAGCGCGCGCACATCCGGGTGCTATGCGCGTCGATCTCGACGACGGGGAAGCCGACGGCGATGGGAGGCTTGGCCGCGGGCGGCTCGTCGTCGCCGACGTCGTCGCGATCGCCGTAGCCGAGGCCGACGCGTCCGGAGCCCCAGCAGCGGACCGCTCCGTCCAGGAGGAGGGCGCAGTTCGTCGAGAGCTGCTGGGCGGGGCCGCCGACGTCGACGCTCCCCTGATCTCCGGGTACCTCGTCATCGCCGAGGTACCCTGTCTGTCCGTCGCCCAAGGGGAGCCCTTCGAGAGATCCCCAGCAGCGGATCTCGCCGTTCTCGAGGAGCGCGCAGGTACCGATGCCGGCGGTCTCGATGTGCTTCACCGCGGCGCATCCGACCTCCTCGCAGGTCGGCAGCGGGACCTCCGGGGGACCCTCGGTCGCCTCGAAGGAGCTGCCGAGGTCGAGACATCCGCTGAGCGCGCCGCCGAAGAGGGCGGCGAGCGCAGCTCCTCGAGTCCAGGCGCGCTGCATCCTTCCATGATAAAGCGCCGCGTCGTCGATGTGTTGTCCAATCAACCAGAATCACAGGCTCCTCAGCGGTCCGCTGGCCATAGCTCGCCTGCGTGGTTCACCACGGCTCGGCGTTTCGGCGGCTCCGCGGCGGCCCGCAGGGCGAGCTGATCCGCGTAGCGCGAAGCGAAGCTGATTTCGCCGACGGCTCGGAGCGCCGGCGCATGAGCGTCCGGCTGACCCTCCCACTCTCGTTCCCGAGGCGATCGTCGAGTTCCTCCACAGCGCCCGCGCGCCGCAGCGAACCTGTCCTTGGGGTTGTTCGCGTGAGCGCGCGCTGCGACTCATTTCCCACGAGATAGAGTCCCCACCCCAGCTCTTGACATCATCATATGCCTCACTGAGGCACTCCACACACCCCGACGTGTTCGTCGCCCGGAGGCGCCTGCGCGGCTCAGAGCGCCGACGGGTCGACACCCACGCGCTCTTCCGCGTAGCGGTCGACGAGCTCGCGATCGAGCGAGCCCCCGGTCGCGGCGACGATCCGATCGGGCCGCACGATCACCACCCTGGCGCCGCCGAGGCTCGCCTGGAGCGTCCCCTCGGGATCGACCCAGGCGCTCGCGGGGTCCGCCGCGCGGGTGACCCTCACGACATGAATCCCCGCCGCCGCGAGCTCCTCCGCGAGGGCCACGCCGCGCGCGTCATCGGCGAAGATCAGCGCCGAATGACGGCGCGCGTCGAGGCGCTCCGAGAGCCGCGCCGCGCCACGGCAGGGATCCGGGAGGCGGCGGCCGGGTCCCGAGGCGCCCGCCGGGCCGTCGATCACGAGCGGGCTCGACGGGATCGCCAGGTCGAGCATGCCGACGCCGCGGCCGAGCCTCTGCTGGATTCGATCGAGCTGGAGCGCCGCCCGGGCGACGCGGCCGCGGATCGCCGTCAGGAGCCCGGGACGCAGGGTGATGAGTCGGGTCGCCCGGCTCGTCGCGCGGACCATCGCCTGGGCGACCGCTCGGCGCTCGGCCTCGTAGCTGTCGAGGAGCCCGTCATGGCGCGGTCGCCCGCGAGTATGGAGGGCGAGGCGCCAGCCCAGCGCGTGGGCGTCCTGCGCCCCGGTGTTGAGCCCTTGCCCGCCGACCGGGCTGTGGAGGTGGGCCGCGTCGCCGGCGATGAAGACCCTGCCGGCGCGATAGCGGTCGGCGATCCCCTGCTTGAGGACGAATTGCGAGGTCCACTGGAGATCGCGGGCGCCGAAGTCGATCCCCATCCGCTCGGCGAAGAGTCGATCGACGTACGCCGCGTCGATCGTCACCGGCGCACCCGCGGGGTGCCCCTGGAGGTGGGCGATGATCCGCCAGCGGCCCGCCTCAGGCATCGGCACCACGAAGATCACCCCGGCGTCGGCGAGCACCGCGGCGCCCTCGTCCTCGGGGAGCCCCGGTCGGCCGCTCGCGTCGGCGAGGATGAAGGTCTGCTCGAGGCTCGAGCCGGTGAAGCCGAGGCCCGCCGTCTCGCGCACCTGGCTGCGGCCCCCGTCAGCGCCGATCACCCACGACGCCCGCCACGCCTCGTCCGCCCCGTCGGGGCCGCGGAGGCGGACCTCGACGTGCTCGCCGCGATCGTCGAGGGCGACGAAGGCGGTGCGCCAGGCGACCTCGACGCCGACGGCGGCGAGGTGCTCCTCGAGGCAGCGCTCGGTCTCGTACTGCGGGATCGAGAGCCAATAGGGATAGCGGGTGTCACCCCAGGCGAGGCCCCGCAGGTCGACGCGGATCGGCGGCGTCCCGACGGCCGTGGTGATGTTGAGGCCGGCGAAGGGGACCCCGGCCGCGCGAATCGCCGCCGCGACCCCCATGCTCTCGTAGGCCTCGAGGGTGCGCGCGTGGACGACGAGCGCCTTGGAGTGGGCGCTACGCTGGGTCTTCGCGTCGACGATGTGGACCCGAAGACCGTGTCGCGTGGCCTCGATCGCGGCCGCGAGCCCGGTCGGGCCGGCGCCGATGACGAGGACGTCGACCTCTCTGGTGCGGCTCATCGCTAGGCGAAGGAGACCGGCGATCGTCCGTCGGTGTCAAGGCCCGGCCGCGGGAGCGCGCTCGGGCGAGCCGCGGCGAGGGCGGCGAAGAACTCGTCGCGGGCGACATGGAGCTCGGCGATCCGTTCGCCGAGGTCCTCGCCGAGGAGCCGCGCGAGCCCTCGGCGCTCGAGCCCATACGCGAGCTCGGAGAGGGCGGCGCCGCCGAGGGTCAGGCTGTGCGAGCGGAGGGTGTGGGCCGCGAGGACCAGGGCCTGCGCGTCCCCCTCGGAGGCGGCGTCCTCGACCCGTCGGATCAAGCGATCGACGTCGGGGAGGTACTGCTTGATCGTCGCGTCGAGGAGCCCGGGCTCGTCGTAGACCTCTGCGAGGACGACGAGCGCCTCGGGGTCGAAGACCGGCGCCTCGGCGGCCTCCTCGGTCGCCGCGGTCCGCTCCTCCGCGGGATCGCGCGGCGCCCCCTCGTCGACGACGCCGCGCCCCTGGACGTAGTCGCGGAGCGCCCTCCGGAGCTCGCGGAGTCGGTAGGGCTTGCTGATGTAGGCGTCCATGCCGGCGCTCAGGCAGGCCTGGCGATCCTGGACCGTCGCGCTCGCAGTGACCGCGATGATGTGGGGCTGGCGCGGGATCCTCCCGTCCTCGCGGATCTCGCGGGTCGCCGCGAGGCCGTCGAGCTCCGGCATCTGCACGTCCATGAGGATCACGTCGTAGGGTCGGCGCCGCGCCGCCCGCACCGCCTCGTGACCATTGGCGACCGCGTCCGCCCGCAGCCCCAGGCGCTGGAGCGAGAGCTGCGCGACCCGCTGGTTGTTGACGTTGTCCTCGGCCAGGAGGATCCGCAGGCCCGGCGGGAGCTCGGCTGACGCGCTCATGCTCTGGCTCGCGGCCGCCTCGCCGTTGGTCTCCGGCGCGAGCACCGACACCAGCACGTTGTAGAGCCGCGACGGCTTGACCGGCTTGGTCAGGAAGGCCGTGAGGAGGGCGGACTCCGGCCGCGACTCTCGCTGCCCCAGCGAGGTGAGCATCACCAGCGGGAGCTCGGGTTCGGCCGGGACCTCGCGGATCGCCGCGGCGAGGGTGAGCCCGTCCATCTCCGGCATGTGCATGTCGAGGATGGCGCAGGTGAAGCGCTCGCCGGCCCCGCGGAGGAGCGCGAGCGCCTCAGCCCCGGAGCTCACCGCGATCGGCAGCATGCCCCACGACGCGAGGTAGGTCTCGAGGATCTCGCGGTTGGTCGCGTTGTCGTCGACGACGAGGATGCGGGCGTCGGCGAGGGCCGCGTGCTCGCCCTCGAGGTAGCGCGGGCGCACGTAGGGGGCCCGCGCGCCGACGATCGTGAAGCGGAAGGTGGTGCCGACGCCGACCTCGCTCTCGGCCGCGATCTCCCCGCCCATCGCCTCCACCAGGCGCTTGCAGATCGTCAAGCCGAGGCCGGTGCCGCCGAAGCGGCGGGTCGTCGACGCGTCCTCCTGGACGAAGGGGGCGAAGAGGCGCGGGAGGGCCTCAGCCTTGATCCCGCAGCCGGTGTCACGGACGGTGAACGCGACCTCGACCTCGTCTTCGCTCCGCGGGCGCGCGCTGACGCCGACGAAGACCTCGCCCTCGCCCGTGAACTTGAGCGCGTTTCCGAGGAGGTTGACGAGGGTCTGCTGGAGGCGGGTCGGATCGCCGTAGATCGCCACCGGCACCTCGGGATCGATCCGATAGGCGAGCTCGAGCCGCTTCTCGGCCGCGCTCACCGAGAGGACCTCGACCGCGGTCTCGACGCACTCGCGGACGCTCATCGGCACCCGCTCGATCTGGAGCTCGCCGGCCTCGATCTTCGAGAAGTCGAGGATGTCGTTGAGGAGGGCGAGGAGGGCCTCGCCGCTGGTCCGCACCAGCTCGGTGAAGGAGCGCTGCTGGGCGTCGAGCTCGGTCTCGAGGAGGAGCCCGGTCATGCCGATGACCGCGTTCATCGGCGTCCGGATCT
>JAGQIT010000235.1:4685-15361 GCA_020431135.1 Myxococcales bacterium
TGGCTCATGTTGGCGAGGAACTCGCTCTTGGCGGCGCTCGCCCGGGCGGTCTGCCGCTGCGCGGCCTCGGCGACCGCGAGCGCCTGCTCGAGGCGCGCGTTCGCGCGCGCGCGCTGGGTCTCAAAGGAGACCGCGACGGCGGTCACGATCATCAGGGCGATCAGGGCCCCGGCGATCTGCACGCTAGCGACGCTCCCCGCCGGCATCGTCAGGGCGAGGGCGACGTAGGCGAGGGCGACGACCGGTCCGAAGAGCCAGCCGACCCGGGCGCCGCAGATCACGACCGCGACCAGCGGGATCACCTGGAGCGCGAGGAGGGCCGGGCTCGCTAGGCCCCCCATCTTCGAGCCGGCGATCGTGATCACCGCCGTCGCGATCCCGCAGAGGAGGATACCGAGCGGCGTCGCCGAGACCCCGCGGCGGACCGCGAAGAGGAGGCCGGCGACGCTCACCAAGAGGGTCACCGGCGCGAGCACCAGGGGGAGCTTGCCGTTGGCGACGTGGTTGATGATCGCGATCGGGCTGATGAGCGCCAGGGCGATCAGGATCCCGATCAGGACCCGGGCGCGACGGAGCGGGTCGCCGCCGGTCTCGAGGATCTGCGGGTGCACGAATCGATCGAGGCCCAGCGCTCCCTCCTCTCCGCTGGGCCCGGCGTCCACGGGGCGAGACTACTCGGGAAGGGCCTTCGGCGGTCCCGGAAATCGGGCGGTGCACCTTGCGATCCCGCTCCCCGAGCACCCACGGTCGTGCGCTGGCCAACGCAGACCCACCTCGGTCTCCGCCTCGACGCGCGGCCGGGTGGCCGCGGCCAGCGAGCGCGGGGACATCGACGCCTGTACTCGCGCATGCGCGCGTCGCTGGTCCTGCAGGCGATCGGCGCGACGAGAGGGGCGACGGACGCGACGACGACGGACGCCTCTGCGGGGGCCCTCGCGGCGTCGACGCTCGACCCTCCTAGCCCCTACGGAGCTCGGCCGGAGGTCTACGCCAGGACGCCAGCTCGCGCGCATCGAGGCGCTGAGCGTGGACATGGCCAGACCCTACATCGCGGCGGCGTCGAGCACCGCGAACAACCTTCGTCTGCGCGCCGGGCTCGTCCTCTTCGAGCTCGACGCGGACGCGGTCTGCCGCTCCTCGCCGAGTGGGAGCGGCGAGGCGGTCGGGCAGAACGGCTTGAGGGGTGCGCTCCCCATCCGCGGTCGTCGAGTCTTCGCTCCGGTCGGTCTGCCGTGGGTCGCTTTGGCCGACCCGTTCCCCTCGCTCCTCGAGCTCTGGGAGCACGGCGTCGCCGTTGAGCGCCTCGAGGCGAACACAATCGTCTTGGCCCTCGCGCCCTGTGGTTGAGGACTTCGCGGAGCTCGGCCACTGGGGGCTCATCGACTGCTCGGAGGATCGATCAAGGCCCTCGTCCCGTACAGCTACACCAAGGTCAGCGACGCCCGTTTCGACGGCGCCGCCAAGGGCATGACCTGGGGCATCGACCTCACGGCCACCGCACCGCCTGGCCGCCCCTTCTGCCGCGGCGTACGCAATCGTTGCTGGCCGACGCGGTCCCTGACCGGTGCAGACTATCCCCGTGCACGGCCTGGACGATGAGATCCACCTGCCTGGTGATGCGCTGCTCTCGGACGCACAGGGACAGATGACGCACGCGATCACGATCGATGCCCCACCGGAGCAGATCTGGCCGTGGCTCGTGCAGATGGGTGGTGGCCGAGCTGGCTGGTACAGTCTCGACGCCCTCGACAACGCGAACGTTCGCAGCGAGGTCCGTCTCCGTTCGGATCTTCAGGACCTGCGCGTTGGCGACGTCCTGCCCGCGACCCCTGGCGGCGATGACGGCTTCGAGGTGCTCCTTCTCGACCCACCACACTCTCTGGTGCTGGGCGGTCTATTCGTCCCGGGCAAGCACGAGCACATTGGATTTCACGGCCCTCGACCAGAACGCTACTGGCACGTGACGTGGGCGTTCTCGTTGCGGCCGCTCCCCGACGGACGCACCCGGCTCATCACTCGAGTTCGCGCGGCACACTCCCCCGATCTCCGCGGCTACGCGCGATGGATGCGGGCGGTCCACCACGTGATGCAACGGGCCCAACTCCGCGGCATCGAGTCCCGCGCCGAAGGCACGGTCGCAAAGGACGGGTGGCGGGACGTCCTCGCCGGGCTCGTGGGCAGCGCGGGGATCGTGCTCGATCTCCTGACCCCGTTCCTCCGTGGGGTTCGATCCCATTGGGGACTCGACGTCGCAGAGGCGGAGCGCGACTACCCCGGCGACGAGCTCGTTCCCCACCCCAGATGGGGCTGGACCCACGGCGTGGAGGTCGATGCTCCGGTCGACCGCGTCTGGGGCTGGGTCGCACAGGTCGGGGCAGACAGGGCGGGATTCTATAGCTACCAGTGGCTCGAGAACCTGGTGGGCTGCGACCTTCACAACGCCAACGAGATCCGTCCGGAATGGGCCCATCGGGTCGGCAGCACGCTGAAGCTCCACCCGGACGTGCCCGGGATGCCGGTCGCCGCGTACGAGCCGGAGCGCTACTTCATCGCCGCAGGCGCCCCAGATGGAAGCGCCGAGGGGGCGCGCTCCAGCTGGGGTTTCTACGTCGAGCCCCTGGATGGCGAGCGAACCCGGATCGTCAGCCGCATTCGCGCCGACTACCCCGACGGCCTGGCAACGGCCTTGCAGTTCGGCCCGTACTTCACCGAATCCGTGGGCTTCGTGATGGACCGTCGGATGCTCCTGGGGATTAAGGAGAGAGCGGAGCGGAGCAGCCAACGCGCGTAGCTCTCGCGGCTCGACACTGGCTCGACGACAGGGAGCGCCTCGCAGCCGCGTCACGCGACCGGGAGCGCGCCCGCGGGGACGGGCGGCCCCGCCTTCGACCTACGCGAAGGGACCGAAGCGGACTTCGAACCACTTCGCCGCTCGCCACGAGGCTCGGGAGATCACGTCGTCGGACATCGGAAGCGCACGAGCACGACCTCTACATCGGACTCGATGCCGTCGAGTTCGTCGCGGATGAGGCTCTCGGCGCTGGCCTCGTCGTAGCCGCCGGAGCCGGCGCCTAGGATCGGCATACCGAGTCGAGTGTAGCCGTGCTTCTCGGCGAGGCGGACGGCGTTGCGGGCTGAGTCTCGGATCGACGCCTCCGATGCGCGCCACAGCATGTTGATGCCGGCGACGTGGATAATGGCGCGGAAAGGTAGCTCGCCAGCGCTGGTATGCACGGCGCTGCCCAGCGGCATGGGTCCGTGTCGAGCGACCTCGTGGAAAGGCGCGGTCCCGCCGCGTTTCTTGATGGCTCCCGAGACGCCCTGGGGCAGTAGCAGCCACCACGGGATGATGTTGCGGTTCCAGGCGTTGACGATGGCGTCAACGTCTTGGTCGAGCAGATCGCCTTCGACGACGGTGACCTTCATGTCGGTGATACTGCCCGGTGTGACGTGCGCGGCAAATACCCCGCGCCGTCGTCCTATCGTCCGCCCGTCGACGCCGAAGCTGCCGCTGTGCTTGCTGCCGGACTGATCGCAGCTCTCGGTCGCCGGGGCGCTTGTCGTGCGCGCGCCGACGATGACTAGCTGATGGGCGGCCTCGCGTAGACCTCGTGCGCGCGCCGGGGTGGCGGGTGCAGCTCGCGGGCCGTACTTCACTGATAGTCTCCACGCATGCTCACGCCTCGCGTCGCGCTCGTCTCTTGCCTCGCGCTCGTCAGCGCTGACCGCCGCGGTCGTCGAGGTCGTCGCCGGCGAGCAGCACTTCTGCGCCCGCGACGTCGACGGCGCGGTCACCTGCTGGGGCGCTGACGATCGCGGTCAGCTCGGCCGCCTACCCGCCGCGGTCCACCTCGAGCTGACCCCGCTCGCGCTCCCCGGGGCCGCCCCCTGAGGCGACCTCGGAGCGTGACCTCCCCGAGGCGCCGCATCACCATGAATTACAAAGCGGGGGTCGTGTCACCGCGATCCCCTCCCGCGCACCTCCTCGGGCGCGCCCACTCGCGAGGGCCCATGAGACCGAGGCTCGGGACGAAGCCTCCTCTCTTCCTCAGGCTCATCGATGGTCTCAATGGGCCTCGAGCTCGTTGCCATCGGCGCGAACTCGCCCGGCGAGGGCGGCGGCGTCCAGAAGAACCTGATCAAGATCGGACCCGAACGCTCGCCACGCGCTAGCCGTCGAGAACGACCACGCGGCTCGCCGCATCGTCGTCGACGACCACGCTCGCGCAGCGGGGCGCGGCGCCGTCGAAGCGGAGCTTGTCGACGGGGCGACCGAGGCGACGCTCGACCTCCGCGCTCGCCTCCGCGATCTTCTCTGCGAGCGGCGCGTCGCCGGCCTCGACCTCCGCGGCGACCTCCGCGATGATCCGCTCCGCCTCCCGGTCCTGCGTCGGCGCGACCACGGCGCAGACCGTATAGGCGCCTGGGTCGACCTCGCGGAAGATCGCCGGGCGCCTGCGGTCGTCGCCGCCGAGGAGGATCGCCGTCGGGCCTTCGCCGTCGCTCCCCTTCGCGGCTTTTAGCGCGGCGAGATCCGCCCCCGGATCGATCGCCCCGGCGTAGAGGAAGAAGTGGACGGCGCTCCCCTCCGCGGGCGTCGGATCGACGAGGAGGAGGCGTCGCTCTCGCAGGCGATCGCCGAGCGTGCCGGCAGCGTAGGCGTCCGCGATCTCGCGCGTCTCCGCGAGCCGCGCGCGGATCGCCGCGTGATCGAAGGGGGACCTCGCGGCGACGGGCTCGTCCGGCGCGCTCGCAAGCTCGCCCCGGGCGGCGGGCTCGTCCGGCGCGCTCGCAAGCTCGACCTGGGCCTCGTCCACGCCTGCCGGGCCGGCGGAGTCGCACCCCGTGGAGACGCCCAGCGCAAGGAGGGGCACCGTCAGGATCTTCATCGTCGTCTCAAGCATCACATCGTCCTCTCTCGAGGGACCGGAGTCACATCGGTCGCCTCATGAAGGACATTCCGCGAGCCGGGGGAATCGATCACGGAAAAGTGAGACCACCCGCTCTTGTCCGTTGTAGGCACCGACCTCCGTTCCTGAGGCCGTCATCCGTGTCGGCGACGCGACGGACGGTCGCAGGTGATGCAGACCGCCTGTCGCCCTTGCTCTCGCCCCCTGCCGGACCCTACGATTACACGCCATGGTCACTCGCTCGCCGCCCAGATCGCGGGCGCTCACGGTCGCGCTCACGACAGCGCTCCTCGTCGGCGCGGGGTGCATCGGCCAGGGCCGCTTCACCGAGGATCTCTGCACTGCCGGCGGCTCCTTGGACCTCCTCGGCGACATCGATCCGGTCATCGAGCTCGACTACCTCGCCCTCCGCCTCGACGGCGCGGTCTTTGACGAGATCGGCGAGCCCTGCGTGACCGCCCCAGACCCGGTCGCCTGCGCCGCGGCTCTCGACGCGCTCCCGCTCGAGTCCGAGTTCAGGGCCCCCAACTCCCAGGAGTCGAGCTTCTATACCCTCGTCTTCACCCGCGGCGCGATGGTCGGCGCGTTCGAGACGACGGCCGAACTCAAGGACTTCCTCGGCGAGATCGACACGCCCGCCGAGGCCGGCCTCTTCGCCCTCCTGAACGGCCACCAGATCGCCTGCAACGAGAGGGACGAGGCTGGCTTCGACGACGGCGGCTTCGTCGTCTACACCAAGAGCGGCGACGGCTGCTCGACCGCGTCCAAGCGCCACGTCCTCCTCGTCCGGAGCAACGGGAGATTTGAGATCCTCAAGTCGGTGACCAAGAGCCTGGCGTCGCCGGGCTGCTCGACCTGAGGGGCCCGCCGCGCTCCGGGCTCAAGGCGTCGGCAGCGTCGCGGGAGATGAGCGCCTCCGCCGGAACCGATCCCGCCAGACCGTGACCGTGGCGCTCAGATCCACAGCTCATCGGTGGGCGACAGGAACACCGCGCGGCGCAGATCGTCGTCGGGTGCGAGACGACGCGGCTCCTTGGAGCCCTCGAGGATCGGTCGCGTGTTCGGATCTTCATCGATCCAAAGGCGCGCCCCGCTGGTGAACTCGAGCGTGAGCGCGCGCGGGCGGACGTCGACGGCCGCGATGGCGGCGCCGAGCAAGCGGTCACGGAGCGCGGCGCGGTCGAGGGGGAGCCACGGACGCGGGCGCCCGTGCCTCTCGGCGAAGGCGTCGCTGACGAGCCGCCCGTCGAGTCGCATCCAGTCGGACGCCCCCCACAGCGCGACGACCAGCCATGCCTCGCCGAGGCGCAGGCCGAAGAAGCCAGGGGTGCCCATGCCGTAGGTGCCGAAGCAGTCGTTCACCTCGTCGACCCGCTGGCTGAGGACCGCGGCGGGTTCGAGCGGCGCCGGCGTGAACGGCACCAGATCGCCGCTCGGCCCGAACGGGCTGTCGTCGTCGACGGGCGGCTGGCTCGGGTCGGGGACTTCGAACGCGGTGTAGAGGTGCTGCATACGCGTTGGCAGCGAAGCTAGCAGAATCGCAGCGACGAGGTTCGAAGTGGGAGACCGAACGCTCCGCGCGCGCTAGCGAACCTGCGAGTCTCCTTGAAGGCTGATGCGGCGCCTGGCGTGGGCCTGTCGCGTCGCAGGTCGCCCGTCACATGCGAGCTGAAGGCGTGGGATGCGGGGGGCGCCGCTGCGCTCGTGACGAGATAGTGTTATGGGGGTGATCCTGACCGAGATGTCACGGAGACGCGCCGCTATGGAACGGATATCCCGAATTGCAGTCGGACTCGTCGGCCTCCTTCATGTCTACATTCTCGTTCTCGAGATGTTCCTCTGGGAGACGGAGCGCGGTCAGAAGGCGTTTGCGATGACGGCCGAGCAGGCCGCCTCGACCGCGACGCTGGCGGCCAACCAAGGGCTCTACAACGGCTTCCTCGCCGCCGGACTGATCTGGGGCCTGCTCTACCGCGATCGGAGGGTGGGGCGACATATCCAGCTCTTCTTCCTCGGCTGCGTCGCGGTCGCCGGGGTCTATGGTGCCTATAGCGCCAAGTTCTCAATCCTCTTCGTTCAGGCGTTGCCGGCGGCGATCGCTGGGTCCCTCGTCGTGCTGGTCCGCTCCAGGGCGGAGAACTCGGCGGCCTGAGCCACGAGCACAGGCTCAACGTCGGCGGAGGCGAGGGCGGACTGGCAGGGGAGTGAACGACGACCTCCAAGACGCCCGCGAGGGGCTCGAACTGGCGCCGGGTCTTCTATGAGGGGGGCGGATACGACGTGCCCTGCGGCGGCTTTGTGCGGAGTTCAGTCGTCGCCGGCGACGGCGACCGCGGTCGCTTGCGTCGGCCGCGACCGCTCTCGCGCCCGCGACTAGACGCAGGTCGCCTCGATCGCCGCGTCCTCGTCCGCACAGACGTCCGGATCCTCGAAGACGGCGCAGTCGAGGGCGGCGAGGCAGGCGTAGTACTCCTCGTAGGCCTCGCCGCAGAGCGCCCCGTAGTCCGCGACCGCGTAGTCGATCGAGAGCTCGCAGGCGGCGGCGCCGTCGTCCTCAGCGAAGCACTCGCTGACCTTCTCGCCGTAGGCGACGCAGGTCGCCGACGGCGGCGGCGTGCAGGCGTCGACGTAGGCGTCGGTCTCCTCGGCGCATGTGCTGAGAATGTTCAGCTCTTCGCAGGTCGCGGCGAGCTCGCAGGCGTAGTAGGCGTCGAGCGCCGCCAGGCACCCGGGGGTCTCGGGGTTGTCGGCCTTCATCTTCTGGGCCTGGCAGTCGGCCAAGATCGAGTCGTAGCTGTAGGTCGGGAAGCACTCGCTTGTCTTGCTCGCGACCTCCTCGCACTCGATCGACCCCCCGCCGGTCGCGGTTCCGCCGGTCGAACTCTCGCTGGTCGAGCCCCCGGTGCTCGTCGCCGTCTCGCCGCCGGTCGAGGTCGAGGTCCCGGCGCTCCCGTTCGATGTCGACGCGGTGGTCGACGCGCTCTCGGTCGCTGTGTCGGCGTCGTCGCCGGCGCAGGCGAGCGGGAGCCCGCTGATGGACATGAGGAAGGCGATGTGGCGATACGAGGCGGAGTCCATGGCGATGAGGCTAGCGGGCGTCGTAGGCTGACGCGGGACGGCATCGAGAGGGTGATGTGCGTGTGCGAGGGGGCACGGCCCCCCCGCGCGCCAGCGAACCATCCTCGGTCGAGGCGACCCGCGCGACGGGCGGCTGCGACCGCGCGCTCGTGGTCGAGATCTCGAAGGGGTGACGTCCTCGGCAAGCTCGCCGCCGCTCCTCCGCGCAGCGCCCGAAATAAGTTCTCGCGGCGGGTGATCCACTCTCGGTCTCGTTGTCGAGGAAGGAGTGTCCCTCCGCCGGCACCCTCCCATGGAAGTCACTCAGCATCTCCCCGCACCGGTCTCCCCGAAGCGTTCGCTCCCTCGGACCCCGTGGCTGCACGCGCTCCTGCATCGTCTGCAGAGCGCGCCGCCGTCGTCACCGGGTCTCCTAGATCGTCGCGCGCTCGCCCTGCGCGCGACCGAAGTGGGGGCGCTCCTGCGCGCCCGGGGTCTCGGCGCGGGGCAGTCGTGCCTGATCGTGGATGAGGCCCCAGGCTTCACGCTCGCGGCGGTGCTGGGCGCCTGGCTCGTGGGCGCGCGGCCTGCGGTGCACGCGTCGACGATGGCTTCAGGCGGATCCGAGGCGCTCTTGGCCTCGCTGCAGCGGCTCCGCGGGCTGCTCGGCGGCCCCTGCCCGGTGCTCGTCCCGATGGCGGTAGCCGCCGGAGCGCCAGGGCTCGACTTCCTGCTCGGGGTCCCCGACTCGAGTGACGTCACCCCGCTCCCGAGCGACCGCTGGCATATCCCCAAGCCGTCGGAGCTCGCCTACTTCCAGCTGTCCTCTGGGACAACAGGGAGCTCCAAGGCCATCGCCATCCGCTGGTCGGCCTTTATGGCGCAGCTCGACGTGCTAGAGAACGTCACATGTCGCGCGCGCCGCCTGGCGAGCTGGCTGCCCCTCAACCACGACTTCGGCTTCACGTTCATCCTCGCGGCGCTGTGTCGCTACGATGCGCTCGCCTTGACGCGACCAGCCGACTTCATGGCGGACCCCTTGGGGTGGCTGCGTTCGGTGGCGTCGATGCGGGCCGATCACGTCCTCATGCCTCCGTTCGCGCTCTCGTATGTGCTGCGGCGCGTGGAGGCGGGGGCCTTGGCGGCGCTGGACCTCCGCTCCGTGCAGCAGATCCATGTGGGCGGGGAGTCGGTGCACCCCGGGGAGGCGGCGCGCTTCCTCGCGGCGCTCGCCCCGGCGGGTTTGGGTCGTCGGAGCATCGTGGTTGGCTACGGGCTGGGGGAGGCGACCTGCGCGACCCACCTCTGCGACGCGGACGGCACGCCCGTCGCCCAGATCACGCGGGGACCGTTCACGCCGGGAAGCGCGGTCCACCTCCGCGGCGTGCACACGCTGGGTGCGCTGCCTGAGCTGCCCGCGACCGAGCTCTTCGTGTCCTCTGTGGGTCGCCCAGGCCGGCGCGTGCGCTGCTGGCTGGTGGACTCCGAGGGGGCGCCGGTGGACGAGGAGCGCCGCTTCGGCGAGGTCGTGATCGACGGGCCGATGCTGGCGGACGGCTACCTCCGCGCGCCTGGGACCATCGAGCTGCTGCCTCGAGGTGGCGTGCGCACCGGCGACGTCGGCTTTCACCACGAGGGGCAGCTCTACCTCGTCGACAGGCGCGGCAACCTCATCATTCGCCGGGGCTGCAACTATCTCGCGCGGGAGCTGGAGACCCAGGTGGCGCGGGCGTTCGGCGTGCATCACGGTCGCGTGCTCGTCGTGGACACCGACCTGCAGGACCCCGAGTCCGAGCTCGTGGTCGTCCTCCAGCACGAGGGGCCCCTCGACCGAGCGGAGACCGCCGCGCGCATGGCGGAGCTGGACCTCCCGGTGCCGATCTCGGCGGTCTACCGGCTCGCCGCGCGGACGCACACGCGCACCTCCTGCGGGAAGAAGCGCTACGCATGGCTGCGTCACCTCATAGCGACGGGGGAGCTGCGGCCGGAGTTCACGCTCTCGCTCGGGTCGCGCTCCGTCGATGTGGACCGGGCGAGCGCCGAGGCGACGGGGAGGTTCACGCGCTCGCCCGGATCGCGCTCCGTCGCCGTGGACCGGGCGCTCGCCGAGGCGCTCGCGGGACTCGGCTGCGCCGCCGCGCGGCCCGAGGATCGACTGCGCGAAGGGCTCGGCCTGGACTCGCTCACCCAGGTCGAGCTAATGAGCGCGCTCGCGTCCAAGCTCGGCGTCACGCTGACCGTGGACGCGTTGGTCGCGGCGCGCACGGTGGCCGAGCTGAGGGCGCTGCTGGTTCAGGCCCCCGTCGGCGACGGGGAGAGATTCGAACAGACCGTGCACGCCCGAGTGCTCGCGGAGATCCCCCAGATGCTGGTGGATGTGGACGAGCAGCGCGGTCGCTCGCTGCGGGTCGAGGGCCGCTGGGTCGAGGACTTCGCGTCCTGCAACTACCTCGCCATGGATCTGGATGAGCAGGTGATGGCGAGCGTCGGCCCCGCGATCGCGCGTTGGGGCGCGCACCCCTCGTGGACCCGCGCGGTGGCCTCGCCGGCGATCTACCGCGAGCTCGAGCGCGCGCTCGCGGAGCTGGTGGACGCCCCCGACGTGCTCTGCTTCCCGACGATCACGCTGCTGCACGCCGGCGTGCTGCCCGTGCTCTGCGGCGCGGGGGCGCTGCTGGTCGACACGGCGGCCCACGCCTCGATCCAGGA
>JAGQIT010000236.1 GCA_020431135.1 Myxococcales bacterium
CCGGTCTTGCGGTCGCCGATGATGAGTTCGCGCTGACCGCGGCCGATGGGCGTGAGGGCGTCGATGACCTTGATGCCGGTCTGGAGCGGCTCGTGGACGCTCTTACGGGCGATGATGCCGGGCGCCTTGAGCTCGACGACGCGGGTCTCGCTGGTGTCGAGCGGGGCGCCGCCGTCGATCGGCTGGCCGAGGGCGTTGACGACGCGGCCGATCAGGGCCTCGCCGACGGGGACGCTCATGATCGTCCCGGTGCGCTTGACCGTGTCGCCCTCCTTGATCAGGTGGTCGTTACCCAGGAGCGCGACGCCGACGTTGCCCTCCTCGAGGTTGAGGACCATCCCGCGGACGTCGTGCGGGAACTCGAGGAGCTCGCCCGACATCGCGTTGTTGAGGCCGTAAACACGGGCGATACCGTCGCCCACGGTGAGGACGGTGCCGGTCTCCTCGACCGAGACCTTGGTCTCGTAGCCCTGGATCTGCTCCTTAATGATCCGGCTGATTTCGTCGGCTCTGATCTCCATACGAAGCTCGCTTGCGTGTCTGGTACGCGGAAAGTCGGTGAGTGCGAGGCGGCTGGGTTAGCCGCCGAGGGTGGTGCGGATGTTCTCGAGCTGGGTCTTGACGCTGCCGTCGAGGACCAGGCTGCCGACCTGGGCCACGACGCCGCCGATCAGCTCGGGATCGACGACGCTCTCGACGACGACGGTCTTGCCGGTCGCCTTCTCGAGGGCGGCTTTGATCTTGTGTGACGCGTCGGGCGTCAGCGGCCGCGCCGAGCGGATCGTGGCGTGGATCCTGCCGGCGAGCTCATCGGCCATCTCGTTGAAGAAGCGCGTGATCTGCGGGACGCCGGCGATGCGACCGCGGTCGAGCACGTAGACCAGGAAGGCCATGACGTTGGGCTCGACGCCGAGGCGGCGGCAGACCGACTGGAGGACGCCGCGGCGCTCGCTCACGAGGTAGCGCTCCGACTCGAGGATCGAGCCGAGGGTCGTGCCGTTGCCGTCGTCGACCTCGAGCGCGCCGTTGAACGAGTTGAGGCCGCGGCCGAAGGCCTCGCGCTGGATCGGCGTCTCCGCCATCAACATCAGAGCGCGGGCGTAGCGCTTTGCCAAGCTGCCGGGGATCATCAGACGCCTCCCTCGATGGTCTTGTTGGCGACATCCGTGGCGTAGCCGTCGACGAGGCGGCGCTGATCGGCGTCGTTGAACTGGTTGAGGAGGAGCTCGCGGGCGCGCTCGATCGCCTTACCGACGATCTCGGCCTCGACCTGCTGGCGGCGGGCCTCGGCCTCGCGCTCGGCGGTCGCCTTGGCGGCGGCGAGGATCTTCTCGGCCTCGGCCTCGGCCTCGGCGACGATCCGCTTGCGGTCGCGCTCGGCGCCCTCGCGGGCGAGGTCGAGGAGCTGGCGGCGCTCGCTCTCGAAGGTCTCGAGCTTGGCCTCGAACTCGCTGACGATCGCCTTCGCCGAGGCCTGGGCGGCGGTCGCCTGCTCGAGCTCGGTCCTGATCGTGTCGTGGCGCTCGTGGTTGCTCGCGATCAGGTTCTTGATGATCAGCTTGTAGAGCAGGTAGACGAGCGCGAAGAAGTTGATCAGCAGCCAGACGAGGCCGATCCGCGGATCGGCGTCGCTCGGCCAGTTGAAGAGCGTGAGCCCGTGATGCTCGCCGCCGTGCTCACCGCCCTCCGGCGACGCCCACGCGTCGGCGGCCAGGGTCATGGTGACCAGGAGCGGACCGAACGTGCCGATCAGCTGCCGGAGTCGTGACTTCACCATCAGACGGCCCTCCCGAGGATCTTGCCGGCGACCTCCACGGCGAGGCTGTCGATCTCGCCCTGGAGCGCCTCGCGGGCGCTGGCGGCCTCGCGCACGGCCCGGTCCCGGGCCTCTTCGAGCTCACGGCCGGCGCTCTGGCGGGCAGAGGCGACGACCTGCTGGCGCGAGGCCTCGCTCTCCTTGCGCGCCGTGTTGCGGATCCCCTGGGCCTCGTCGCGCGCCGCCTTCATCTTGACGTCGTAGCTCGCGTTGACGTCGTCGGCCTTCCCGCGCAGGCGCTCGGCCTCGATCAGGGCGCCGGCGATCGCCTCTTCGCGGCGCTCGCGGGTCTCCAGCCACGGCTTGAAGAGCAGCGGTTGGAGGATGAGCATCAAGAGCAGGAAGATGCCCAGCTGCACGTACGCGGTGCCATCGAAGTCGATGACCGGCGCAGACGAGGCGACGAGGAGAGTTGCTGAGAACTGCATGGTCCGTGGCTCTTGTGCCGACGCCGTTGGCGGGTCGGGTGCCCGGGAAGTGGGGGAAGGACGCTTTCGCGTCCCGGCAAGGCGGCGCGCTACTACCACGCAGGTTCGCGGTCGTCAACGCCCGGCCCGGAGACCGCCGCGCCCCACCTCAGGGCCTCCGCAGACGGCCGTCCGGGGGGCGCAGCGAGAGCCACGAGGAGCCCGGCGCAGCCCCCGTCGCGGCGCTTCGGCGCACCCTCGCCGGGGCGATGCGGGAAGCCTCACGTCGGCCGCGTAGGCGGCCGTCTTCGGCGAGATCGCAGGGTCAGCACTTGCGCCGCCGACGGCCGTGACGGCGCCGCCCCGCCCTCCCCTCGACGCGCGAAGGGCCCGCGCACCTCGTCCCCCCGGACGTCACCGTGAACGGCAGCGAGGGCGCCTCACGGCCACCACCAGGCGCCGAGGCGGAGACATGCCGCGGCAACCAACGACGAGACCCGCGCCGCGCCGTCATCGGCGCTGCGCGGGTCCCAGCCCGCCCTCGCGGACATGTCCTGAGTTCTGGACTAGGACTCGTTCTCGGCGAGGGCGATCACCGGCTCGGGGCGCCGCCCCTCGGTCGAAGCGCCCGCGTTGGACGATCCGTCCATGCGGCAGTTGCCCTCGAAGATCGCCCCCTTCTGGATCATCAGGCTCGGACAGAGGAGGTTGCCGTAGACCCGCGCGGAGTCGTGGATCTCCAGCGAATTCGTCGCCACGATCTCGCCGCGGATGAGGCCCTCGATGATGATGTTCGAGGCGTGGATCTTCGCCTGCACCTCGGCGGTCTCGCCGATCATCAGGGTGCCCTTGGTCTCGATCTCGCCGGAGAAGCCGCCGTCGATCCGGACAGCTCCCTCAAACGTGAGCTTGCCGTCGAAGCTGCTTCCCTTGCCGAGGATGGTTGTGATCTCGTTGCTCGCCATCGATTCTCCTCCAGAGGTCGGCCCGCTCGTTCCCGACCCGTCCGTGAACGCGCGCACCCTAGCCAAATCCGGGCGGATATGAATACTGAACACCCTATCATGTCAAGGCGCGCCGCCGCGCTCACAAACAAAGCCATGGTCAACCGAGCGCCGCTGACATACGCTGCCGTCGCGTGGGCACGGCACCGGACGACCGCGACGCCAAGGGCTCCACAGACGACGAAGTGAGTGAGAACGACGCAATGCGCGACGCCCGCAGCGACGATCCGCGGTCAGTCGATCTTCTGCAGGCCTTCACGCGAGCCCAGGCCGTTCTCCAGGCGCTGGTCGGCAACACTCGCGAGTCCGAGACCCTCATCGTCGCCACCGACGGCAAGGGGTTCCCGGTCGCGCAGCGGGTGGTCCGCAAGCCCGAGGGCCTGCCGCACGCGATCGTCGTCGGCCGCCACAACCGGTGCACGCTCAACATCCCCAACGACAGCCGCGTCAGCCTGCGCCACATCCTGCTGACCGCGTGGCCAGGTCAGGGGAGCCTCCGCCTCCGCGGCTACGACCTCGGCGGCCGCGCGGGGATCGTCCTCGCCGACGGCAAGCGCGTCCCGGGCTTTAGCGCACTCGGCCACGTCGGCCTGTCGTTCGGGCGCACCGCGATGTTCGTGATCCCCGGCGGCGACTCCGGGCGCGAGCTCGTCGGCGGCGATCCGTCCGACGCCTTCCGCCGCCTCACGGGCCTCGATCCGAAGGGCGGCGGCGTCCGCCTCGCGCTGTCGGCGATGGCCGAGCCGAGCGTCGCCCAGCTCGGCGGCTACCGGCCGATCGACGTCGATCAGAAGCCGGCGTCGCGGGGGATCCTCCGCCTGCGCTCGCTGCAGTCGCGGACCGGCAAGGGCGGCGACAACGTCAAGGAGCTCGACGTCGACTCCGAGCAGCTCCAACGCGGGCTCCTCATCGGCCGCTACAGCGATCGCTGCTCGCTCGCCGGCTCGGGGCGCAACCTCTCCCGCGTCCACGCGCTCGTCGCTGAGGAGGGCCCGACGTCGCTGCTCGTCTACGATCTTGCGAGCACCAACGGCGTCCGCCCGGGGCACGAGACCGACGGCCCCTCGCACCCCGTCGTCCGCCTCCGCGCCGATGAGCCGGTGATGCTCGGGCATTTCGAGCTGAGCTGGGTGCCGCCCGCCGGGGTCAAGGTCCACTAGCGAAGTCCCCTGCCGGAATCGGAGGGCCTCCGCGTCGCACGGCCGCCAAAGGGGCGCTAGCGACCTCACACTCCGCCTTCGCTGCGATTCGCCGCGAGGTCCGCACGGTCCGCGAGAAATGTGCTAGTGAGCACCCATGCGGCCGCCAGAGACGGCCGAGTGGAAAGTGATATGAGCGCACCGAGACAACCCGCAAAGCGCGGCCTCTCTGGCCTGATGAACTCGACGATCGGCGCGAAGATCCTCATGGCGCTGACCGGGTTTATTCTCGTCGGCTTCGTCGTCCAGCACATGGTGATGAACCTCCAGCTCTTCGCTGGACCGGAGGCCCTCAACAGCTACGCCTACAACCTCAAGCACGCCCTCGGCGGCGGCTTGGTCTGGGGCGGCCGCGCCTTCCTCCTCCTGTGCATCGTCACGCACATCGCCGCGGCGATGCGCCTGAGCGGCCGCAACAAGGCCGCGCGTCCGAGCCGCTACGCCTACAAGCTCGACACGCAGGTGACCTCCTACGCCGCCAAGTTCATGCTCGGCACGGGGATCGTCACGCTCCTCTTCCTCATCTACCACCTCCTCCACTTCACCGGCGGCGTCGTCCAGCCCGAGCACTTCCACGTCGTCGACGCCGAGGGGCGCCACGACGTCTGGCGCATGGTCGTGACCTCGTTCAAGGACCCGGTCACGGCGATCACCTACGTCGTCGCCAACATCGCCCTCGCCTTCCACCTCAGCCACTCCGTGACCTCGATGTTCGCCACCCTGGGCCTGCAGAGCGGCCGCTACCGCCCGATGCTCGACAAGGTCGGCCCGGCGATCGCGACCGTCGTCCTGCTCGGCAACGTGGCGATGGCGCTCAGCGTCGTCACCGGTCTCGTCCACATCTAAGCCCGCGAAGGAGCCAACGCCATGGAGCTCAACGCCCGCATCCCCTCGGGTCCGATCAGCGAGAAGTGGGACAAGCACCGCTTCGAACTCAAGCTGGTCAACCCCGCGAACAAGCGCAAGTTCAGGATCATCGTCGTCGGCAGCGGCCTCGCCGGTGGTTCGGCGGCCGCGACCCTCGCCGAGCTCGGCTACGACATCGACTGCTTCTGCTTCCAGGACAGCCCGCGTCGCGCCCACTCGATCGCCGCGCAGGGCGGCATTAACGCCGCCAAGAACTACCCGAACGACGGCGACAGCATCTACCGCCTCTTCTACGACACGGTGAAGGGCGGCGACTACCGAGCGCGCGAGGCCAACGTCTACCGCCTCGCCCAGATCTCGAACCACATCATCGACCAGTGCGCGGCCCAGGGCGTCCCCTTCGCCCGTGAGTACGGCGGCATGCTCGCCAACCGCTCCTTCGGCGGCGCCCAGGTCTCGCGCACCTTCTACGCCCGCGGCCAGACCGGGCAGCAGCTCCTCCTCGGCGCCTACCAGGCGCTCGAGCGGATGATCGGCGCCGGCAAGGTGACGATGCACCCGCGCACGGAGATGCTCGACCTCGTCCTCATCGACGGCCACGCCCGCGGCATCGTCACGCGCAACCTGATCACCGGCGAGATCAAGTCGCACGCCGCCGACGCGGTGATCCTCGCCAGCGGCGGCTACGGCAACGTCTTCTACCTGTCGACCAACGCGATGGGCTCGAACGTCACGGCGTCCTACCGCTGCTACAAGCGCGGCGCCGGCTTCGCCAACCCCTGCTTCACGCAGATCCACCCGACCTGCATCCCGGTCAGCGGCGACTACCAGTCGAAGCTCACCCTGATGAGCGAGTCG
>JAGQIT010001526.1 GCA_020431135.1 Myxococcales bacterium
CGCCTGCTCGACCGCCACCGGCGCCGCGGGGGCGACCGCCGCCGGCTCGTCGGCGAAGAAGGGATCGTCGTCGATGTCGAGATCGTCGTCGTCATCCGGCAGCGCCTGCCGCTGCGACTGCCGCGACTGGCTCTGCGACTGCCCGCCGCCGGGGGACTGCGACTGCGACTGGCCGGGCGCCGCGTCGAGCTCGAGCGCCGCGTCCGAGGCGCTGAAGATCGTCAGCGCGCCGCCAGCGAGGGGCGCGGGCTGGGGCCGCGTCGCGTCGACCCCGGGCGCCCACGCGGCGGCCATCACCTCCGTAGGGAGCGAGACGCCGACGAGCCCGACGACGACCGCCGCTGCAACACAACGAGCCGAGAGCGTCCCCACCATAGAGATCGAGGTTGGGCGGAGGTCCGACGGCTGTCAAGCGCAAGGCCGGCCCCGCCGCCCGACGCGGCCTCCCAGCCGCGGCGCAGCGGCGCTCCCCAGGGCCCTCCGCGCGCCCCCGAGGGCGAGCCTCCGGCGCACCGCCGACGCGGTTCGCCGCACAATTCGCAACAACTCCGCCACATCTCGGAGCATTTGGGCGCGACGCCACGGCGAGCCTGGGGCGCCCGCCCCCCACCGCCGGACGCGCCCGGCCACGAGCGCGCCGAGCGGCGACGATCGTGGCGGCCCGCCGGAGCGCCCGATAGGATCCGCGTCGATGCTCCCGGTGACCTCAGTAGTTCTCTTCAAGCACGGCGTCGGCTACTTCGAGCGCCACGGGAAAATCACCGGCGAGGCGACCGTCGAGCTCAGCTTCCGCGCGAGCGAGATGAACGACGTGCTCAAGTCCCTGACCGTTCTCGACGACGGCGGCGGCGCGGTCTCCAGCATCTCGTACGAGTCGACGCAGCCGCTGAGCAAGCAGCTCGAGGACTTCGCGATCCAGATCCCCGAGGACCGGGCGATGTCCGGGCTCCTCGCCCAGCTCACCGGCTCGAGGGCGATCGTCTACCGCAGCGACGGCAGCACCGAGGGGGTGATCGCCGGCGTCGAGCCCTTCACCCGCCGCGAGGGCGACCAGGCGATCGACTCGCACCGCCTCTGCCTCTGGGTCGCCGGCGCCTCGCTCGAGAGCTACGACCTCGCCGACGTCCGCCGCATCGAGCTCTCGGACCCGGCGCTGCGCAAGGACCTCCAGCACCTCCTCGACATCCTGATCTCGGCGAAGAAGAAGGACCTCAAGCGGCTGACGATCTTCGCCCGCGGCGACGGCGAGCGCGCGCTGACGGTCTCCTACGTCATCGAGACCCCGGTCTGGAAGACCTCGTACCGCGCCCTCCTCTACGGCGCGTCGACGGCGATCCAGGGCTGGGCGCTCGTCGACAACACGCAGGACGAGGACTGGGACAACGTCTCGCTCACCCTCGTCGCCGGCCTGCCGATCTCCTTCGTCCACGATCTCTACTCGCCGCGCTACAAGAAGCGGCCGGTCGTCGTCGTCGAGGAGGAGGCGGCCTACGCCCCGCCCGTGCTCGAGAGCGGCGTCCCCGAGGCCGCGGCCT
>JAGQIT010000237.1 GCA_020431135.1 Myxococcales bacterium
CTACTCGCAGCGCGGCATGGAGCTGCCGGACGCCGAGGTCCTCCACTCCTTCCTCGCGGCCTACTACGCCGACGCGCCGATGATCCCCGACGAGGTGCTCCTGCCGAGCGCCCTCGAGGAGGACGACGCCGGCCCGCTGACGGAGTGGCTGCGCGAGGCGAGCGGCCGCAAGACCCGCCTCCTCGCCCCTGAGCGCGGCGATCGCCGCAAGCTCCTGCGCCTCGCCCAGCGCAACGCCGCGAGCAACTTCGTCACCCGCCGCGACCGCCAAGAGGACGCCGAGCGGGCGCTCACCGAGCTCCAGACCCGCTTCGACCTCAGCCGCCTGCCGCGGGTGATCGAGTGCTACGACATCAGCCACATCCAGGGCTCGGACACCGTCGCGTCGATGGTCGTCTTCGTCGACGGCGCGCCGGCGAAGGACCGCTACCGCTCGTTCAAGATCCGCGGCCTCGGCGGCGACCTGACCCAAGGGACACGGCAAAACGACGACTTCTCGAGCATGGCAGAGGTTCTCGGCCGCCGCCTCCGCCGCGGCCTCGAGGTCGCCGCCGCCGACGACGACAGCGACGAGCCGCCCGTCCCCGCGGAGTCGACGACGACGGCGACGGCGAAGAGAGCGAGGAGGGCCGCGAGCGACGGCACCGACGAGACGAGCGGCGGCGAGATCCCGGACGACCCCTGGGCCCTCCCCGACCTCCTGGTGATCGACGGCGGCAAGGGCCAGCTCGGCCGGGTGCTCGCGGCGATGCAGGACATGGGGGTGCCGATCGGCGGCGAGGGGGTCGACGTCATCGCCCTCGCCAAGGAGCGCCGCCTCGACCTCGGCCACGGCAAGAAGGCGCTGGGGCGCCTCCGTCAGCGCCGCGCCGCCGCCAGCACCGCGGAGGACGCCGGCGCCACGCTCTCGCCCGCCGAGCCCGCGCCCGCCGAGACCCTCGAAGAGGAGGCGGACGCGACCGCGACCGCGAGTCGCCCGGGCCAGGCGCTCCAAGACTACGTCGTCGCCACCGCCGACGAGGCCGACGGCGTCGTCGCCGAGGAGGACGGGACCAAGCCGGAGCGGGTCTTCGTCCCCGGGCGCAAGGAGGCGATCCGCCTGCGCCCCGGCTCCTCCGAACTCTTCCTCCTCACGCAGCTCCGCGACGAGGCCCACCGCTTCGCGATCACCCACCACCGCAAGCGCCGGGGCAAGCGCGCCCTCGTCTCCGCCCTCGACGGGATCCCCGGCGTCGGCCCCTCGCTGAAAAAAGCGCTGCTCAAGCACTTCGGCTCGGTCGCCGCGATCAAGCGCGCCGACGTCGACGCCCTCGTCGCGGTCAAGGGCGTCGGGGCCAAGCTCGCCGCGACGATCCGCGAGACGATCGGCGAGGGCTGAGCCGCGGCCCCGCGCCGCTCACTCCGCGGGCTCGCCGGCGTCCTCCTCGAGAACGCTGTCGACGACGTTCGCCGCGGTCAGCAGCTTGTGCACCGGGCACTTGTCGGCGATCTCGACGATCCGCCGGCGCTGCGCCGCGTCGACCTCGCCGACGAGCTCGATCCGCCGGGTGAAGCGGCCGACCTGGAGCGGCCGCCCGCGCTCGTCGACGCACTCCTCGCAGTCGCTCTTGTGCACGCGATCGAAGGAGACCCGCGTCGTCACCTGCTCGATCGGCCAGCCCTTGCGGTCGGCGTACATCCGCAGCGTCATCGACGTGCAAGCGGCGAGGCCGGCGAGAACGAGGTCGTAGGGGCTCGGCCCGAGGTCGCCGCCGCCGACCGCCTCCGGCTCGTCGGCGATCCACGCGTGCTTGCCCCGGCGCATCCGCGTCCGGTAGAGCTGGCGGCCGATCTCGGCGACGACCGTCGCCCCCTTCGAATCGAGCGCCGGCTCCTCGGCGCCGCGGTCGACGTAGCGGCAGGCCCAGGCGGCGATCACCTCCGCGGCGTAGCTCGCGTCGGCGGGGGTCGTCAGCAAGTGGTCGGCGTCGTCGAGCGAGATGAAGCTCTTCGGGTGCTTCGCCGCCTTGAAGATCGCCGCCGCGTTGTCGATGCCGACGACCTCGTCGCGCGGCGCGTGGAGGACCAGGAGCGCCCGCCGCAGCCCGCGGATCGCCGCCTCCATGTGCCCGTGGTCGAGGGCGTCGACGAACTCGCGGGTGATCCGGAAGCGGCGCCCGGCGATCTCGACCTCGGCCTCGCCCTCGGCCTCGAGGGCCGCCGCGTGCTCCGTGAAGAGGGCGCGGACGTGCCCGGGATCCGCCGGCGCGCCGATCGTCGCCACCGCCTTGACCGAGGGGATCTGCGCCGCCGCGAGGAGGGCCGCCGCGCCGCCGAGCGAGTGACCGACGAGGAGCGCCGGCGCCCGATAGCGCGCGCGCAGGTGCTCCGCCGCCGCCACGAGGTCGCCGACGTTCGCCGCGAAGTGCCCCTCCGCGAGCGTCCCGCCGCTGTCCCCGAGCCCCGTAAAGTCGAAGCGGAGGACCGCGAAGCCGCGCTCGGCGAGCGCCCGCGCGATCCTCACGAGGCCGCTGAGATCCTTCGAGCAGGTGAAGCAGTGGGCGAGCAGCGCGAAGGCCCGCGGCTCGCCGCCCGGGAGGTCGAGGCGCCCGGCGAGCTCCGCCCCAGTCGCGCCGCGAAAAGAGATGCGTGTCGACGGCATGGGCTGGATGCTACGGGACCGCCCGAGGCCGCGCCACGCCCGGGTAGCGACGCGAGCGCGCGCCCCGAGACCCGGGGCTTTGGGGGCGCCGACAGCCGGCGCCGCGCCGCTGTACGATCGCCCCATGACCCCGCTCCTCAAGCACGCCCTCGATCGGGCGGCGATCTGGCACCGCGAGCAGCGGCGCAAGTACCCCGAGGTCGACGTGCCGTACATCTCGCACCCGGCCGGCGTCGCCCTCCTCCTCGCCCGCCACGGCTTCGACGACGAGGTCGTCGCCGCCGGAGCGCTCCACGACGTCATCGAGGACACCGAGGCGACCTACGCCGATCTCGAGGCCGAGTTCGGGCGCCGCGTCGCCGACCTCGTCGACATGGTGAGCGAGCAGGACAAGTCGCTGCCGTGGGAGGAGCGCAAGCGCCGCTACCTCGAGCGCTTCCCGCACAAGCCGTGGGAGGCCCAGGCGATCACCCTCGCCGACAAGATCGACAACTTCC
>JAGQIT010001527.1 GCA_020431135.1 Myxococcales bacterium
CTGTGGCAGCTCTTCGGGACCACAAACCAGCTCCTCGCCGCGCTGACGCTCTTCCTGGCGACGCTCTACCTGCGAAGCAAGCGCTGGCCGACCTGGCCGACAGGGATCCCGGCGGTCTTCATGCTCGGCTCGACCCTCGTGGCGATGGTCCAGAACCTGCTGAAGTTCAGCGACCCGCTGCTCCTCGGCGTCGGCGGGGTCCTCGTTCTCCTCGGCGGCGGCGTCGTCGTCGAGGGGCTGCTGGCGCTGCGCCGGCCGCTGCCGCCCGCGCAGCAGCGAACCTGACCATAGGGTCATGTGTCGTCGAGGGTCGCGTCGACGCGGCCGAGGAGGTCCTCCAGGCGCCGCCCCTGCGCGCGCTCGAGGAGGCCGACGAGGTTGAAGAGATCGAGGAGCTCGGCGACGCGGGCCCAACGCGCAGGGAGGACCTGGCCGCCGGCGCGCAGCCCCGCCGCGAAGCCGCGGACGAAGGCCGCCGGCGGCCGCCAGCGCAGCATCATGCCGACGTCGAGGAGCCCAGGGCCCGACCAGGCGAACTCCCAGTCGAGGACGAGCACGTCGTCCTCCTCCGCGAGCCAGCGGACGTTGGTCGGCTTGAAGTCCGAGTGGACGAGGACCGGCCGGGCGCAGGCGGCCGCGAGTTCGCCGTGATGGTCGTCCCAGAGGCGGCGGATCGCGGCGACGCGCGCTGCTCCCAACCGCGCCCCGGCGCCCGCGTCGAGGAGCCCGTCCGCCCACGCGCGCAGCCCCTCGAGGGCGCCGTCGAAGGGCTCCGTGACGGTCAACGAAGCGTCGAGGAAGCCCGCGTTCCCGAAGGTCAGGGCGTGGATCCTCGCCGCGGCCGCGCCCGCCCGCGCGCCCGCCCGCTCCGTCGGCGGCAGCGGCCCGTGCGGGACGTACTCGAGGAGCAGCGCCTCGTCGCTGGCGTCGAGCACCCGCGGGACCCGGACGATCCCCTCGAGGCGCCGGAGGAGCGCGCCCTCCTTGGCGAGCGCGCGGCGATCGCCCTGGGCGACGCGGAGAACGAGCTCGCCGCTGCGCAGGTTCAGCGAGCGCAGGCCGCCGCCGAGCAGGATCCACCGCCGATCGCCGAGCCCAGCGAAGGGGGCGGTCCACCTCGCCAGGCGCGAAGGCGTCAGCTCCGGGAGCGGGATCGAGCGCTCCCACGCGGCCTCGACGGCCTCGAGCGGGCCTGTCCTCGGGGTCTGTTCGCGCACGCGGCGATTGTGCACCGAGAGCGGGCGCCCGCGCAGCCGCCACGGGCACGCGCGCCGCCACTCCACGCGGACCGCGGTGAAACCCGCTCTGCGACCCTTCCAGCGGCCTCTCTCCGCGACGCGGCGCCTCCGTGAACGCGGCGTTCGAGCGACCGCGCGGCGAGGTGCCCAAGCTCCGCCGCCCCGGGTCGGACGATCTTGTATGATCGCCCGGTGCTGACCCGACCGTTCGGCCCCGCGCTCCGCCGCGTCGCCGCGGCCGTCCTCGCCGCGACCGCCCTGGCAGGCGCAGCCGCGCTCCTCTACCCGCAGGAGGCGACCGCCCTCACCTGCGACGTCGTCGGCGACGAGGGCTTCTACAACACGCCCTTCGACAACGGCGACGTCTTCCTCCCCTTCGACGCCCAGCCGTGGTTCCCGCAGCGCTGCGATCGCGCGCCGAGCTGCGGCCTCTACAGCGACCCCGAGAAGACGATCCCGGTCGACGCCGCCGTCGAGGTCGCGGGCTGCGACGCCGACGTCGAGTCCAGCCGCGGCGTCGGCCGCCTGATCCCGAGCCAAGACCTCGCCCTCGGCGAGACCTACTACTCCGACTGCAGCAGCGGCTACGAGGGCGTCGGCGCCCTCCGGATCCGCGGCGGCGACGCGCCGGCGATGGCCCCCCCGGAGTTCACCGAGCTCGTCGCCCGCCGCGAGCTCAGCGACGGCTGCTGCGAGGATCGCTGGCTCTCGGTGCGCGCGCGCCTCGGCGGCGACGCGGCCGGCTTCTTCGCCGAGGGCGGGATCGTCGAGATCGCCTACAGCGACGGCCGCCTCTTCGTCGGCGCCCGCGTTCTCGAGGAGGACGACCTCTGGGATCTCCCCGACTTCAACGACGACATCACCTTCACGGTCGTCGCCGCCGACGGCGAGCGCGGCGAGCCGGTGACGATCCGCAAGCGCGACCTCGAGCAGGACCTCGCCTACGTCCCCTGTACGATCGGCCAGGGAGGCCGCGGCGGCCTCGCCCTCTGGCTCCTCCTCCCGCTCCTGTGGATCGGCGCCTCGCGCCGCCTCCGCGGCCGCAGCTCGGCGAGGACGCGATGCTGAACCTCGCCGCCGCCGCCGTCGCGCTCGCGCTCGGCCTCGCCGAGCCCACGCCCCCGGTCGAGCCCACGC
>JAGQIT010000238.1 GCA_020431135.1 Myxococcales bacterium
ACCGTCAAGATGTTCCTGATCTCGCTGATCGTGGCCGTGCTGGTCCAGATCCTCCTCGGGCCGCAGATCATGAAGATGAACGGCATGGTCCCGGCGGGTCAGGCGATCCCGATGCAGCAGCCGCAGCCCGTCGCGCAGCCGCAGCCCGCCGCCGAGCCCGCGAACCAGGCGCCGCAGCCGATCCCGGCCCCGGACTACCGCGGGATCACGGCGAAGAAGGCCCGCTCCCTCGCCAGCGCCCAGGGGATCGTGATCATCGAGGACGAGCAGCGCGAGGCGCCGGACAAGCGCCCCGGCGAGATCCTCGAGCAGCTCCCGCCGCCCGGCACCATGCTGACGACCCGCGAGATCCGGGTCATCGTCGCCAAGGGCAAGGACGACGTGCGGATCCCCAGCGTCCTCGGCAAGTCGCTCGAGGAGGCGACCAAGGAGCTCGAGGAGCTCGGCTTCGAGGTCCCGGAGGCGATCCCGCAGGACTCGAACAAGACCCCCGGCACCGTCCTCGATCAGGACCCGAAGCCGAACTCGCGCATGGCCACCGGCAGCGACGTCAAGCTGACGATCGCCAGCCTGCCGATGCTCGAGGTCCCGAAGGTCACGGGCAAGTACCTGCGCTCGGCGAAGACCCTCCTCCAGGAGGCCGGCCTCGAGACCGGCAAGGTCCGCCGGGTCGAGCACGCCGAGCACGGCGAGGGCTACGTCCTCCGCCAGGAGCCGGCGGCCGGCGACAAGGTGCCCTTCGGCACCGAGGTCACCCTGACCGTCGTCGCGCCGAACTAGGAGCCGAGCGCGACCGCCCGTCACAGCGCGGGCGCCCGCGCGTCGATGCACTACACTCCCGGCGATGTCCGCCCGTCGCCACCTCGCCCTCGCCGCCGCGCTCGCGCTCGGCGGCGTCGGCGTTCTCGCCCCGGCCTGCGGCCCCACGCAGCTCGCTGAGGCCGACACCGTCGTCACCACGCTCCGCGTCGAGGGGATGGTGTGCGAGTCCTGCGAGGGGGCGATCGGGGCCGAGCTCGCCAAGCTCGACGGGGTCCTCAGCGCCAAGGCGAGCCACACCGAAGAGTCGGTCGAGGTCCGCCACGATCCCGAGCGCGCGACAGTCGACGCGATCGCGGCGGCGATCGAGAAGCTCGGCTACAAGGTCGTCCGCTAGGAGGCTGTCCGACGGTCCATGCGAGCGCCGCCGGGCGAGCCGCGAGCGCTCGCCTCGACAGATCGAGCGCGCTTCGCCGTATGATGCGCCGGCCATGTCTGACGATCTCGCGCCCTGGCTCGCCTGTCCGTCCTGCCTCGGCGCGCTGACGCCCCGCGGCCCCGAGCTGCGCTGCGACGCCTGCGGCGGGGTCGTCGGCGAGCGCAGCGGGCCGCTCCTCGACTTCATCCGCGAGCCGATGACCGCGGCCAAGGGCTTCGGACCGAAGCTGATGCACTCGCGCCTCCTCGCCCGGGTCTACCAGCGCTACTGGCGGCCGCTCTTCATCGCCGTCGCCGGCGGGCGCCTCCACGATCTCGAGGAGGAGCTCGGCTACCTCGATCGCGCCCTCGACGACGCGCCCCCCGGACCGGTCGTCGATCTGAGCTGCGGGCCCGGGCACGCCGCCCTCCACCTCCACGACAGCGGCCGCTTCGACGAGGTCGTCGCCCTCGACTGGTCGCTGGCGATGCTCGGCGAGCTCCAGGAGACGCTCGCGCGCCGCGGGATCGACGACATGCCGCTGGTCCGCGCCGACGTCGCCCGCCTCCCATTCGCCAGCGCGAGCGTCGCGGGGATCCACGCCGGCGCGGCCCTCCACCTGTGGCCTGACCCGGCGGCGGCCGCCGCCGAGATCGGCCGCGTGCTCCGTCCGGGCGCCGGCTTCATCGCCAGCACCTTCGCGCACCGCCGCGCCGACAACCCGCTCGAGAGGCCCCTGCGCGCGCTCGAGGACCTCCTGCAATTCGCGGACACGCGGGTGTTCTTCGAGGACGAGCTCCTGGGGATGTTCCGCGCCCACGGGATCGCCGACCTCGACTGCTACCGCCGCGGCAGCCTGATCCTCTTCTGGGGGCGCAAGCGCTAGCGGGCGTGGACTCGCGCCGCGCCGCACGCTGACACGAGCGCGTGACGAGGCCGCGCCCGGTCTCCTACCATCGACCGCCGTGCAGGCGCTGCGTCAACGCGAGCACTTCATCGCCGCCGACGACGGCTGGCGCCTCAGCGTTCTCGAGGTCGAGCCGGCGACGGCCCTGCGCGGCGTCGTCATCGTCGGCCACGCGATGATGGTCGACCGGCGGACGATCCTCCGCGACGATCGCCCGTCGCTCGGCGCCGAGCTGGCGACCGCGGGCTTTCGCGTGCTCGTCCCCGACCTCCGCGGTCACGGCTGCTCGGGGCCACGCGCGGAGGTCGGCGGCGTCTGGGACTTCGACGCGATCGTCGACGACGTCGGCCGCTACCTCGACCTCGCCCGCGCCCTCGATCCGCGGGCGCCGATCGCCCTCGTCGGCCACTCCCTCGCCGGCCTCGCCGGCCTCGCCTGGATCGGCCGCAACCCCGACGCCCCGGTCGCCGCCCAGGTCTGCCTCGCCTGCGACGTGTGGAGCGACGACCGCGAGCCGAGCCGCGCCCGCCGGCTCGCCAAGCGGGCGCTCATCCGCAGCACGACGTCGATCGCCGAGCGCTACGGCCGACTGCCGGCGCGCCGCTTCGGCGCCGGCAGCAACGACGAGGCCCTCCCCTACTGGCTCGACTACGCCTCCTGGGCCCGCAGCGGCCGCTGGCGCTCGCGGACGCGCGGGATCGACGACGGCGAGGGACTCGCGGCGATCCCCTGCCCGACCCTCCACGTCGTCAGCGCGGGGGATCGCCTCTACGGGCGCCCGGCGAGCGCGCTCCGCTTCTCGGCGCCGATCCGCCGGCGTGAGGCCTGGTACATCGGCCACCCGAGCGCGCCGCCGGACCTCCGCATGCTCCGCCCCGACCACATGGGGATGGTCACGGATCCGACGATGGCGCCGCTGTGGTCGGCGATCGGCGACTGGCTCGGAGACAGGCTCCGCGTGCGCTGATCTGCGGGCAGCCGCTCCTCGGCGCTCTCGGCTGCGACAGAGCGCAGGGG
Source organism: Myxococcales bacterium (assembly GCA_020431135.1). GTDB lineage: Bacteria > Myxococcota_A > Polyangia > Nannocystales > Nannocystaceae > JADJRG01. The sequence goes on from JAGQIT010000238.1 coordinate 3,102, forward strand.
GCCTCCAAAGCAGGTTCGGCGCGGGTTCTCACAGAGTCGATACGGGCCGACGAGGGCTGCTGAGAGCGCCCTCAGAACACGCGGAGAGAGATGTGACGACGCAGACGCCCCGCCGCCGTGTCAGCGCGCGCCGAGCCTGCTACTGTCCGCGGCGATGAGCGCCCTCCCCCGCGCAGCGGACGGCCGCGTGCTCCTGATGGGGGCGCGCCGCGAAGCTGTGGCGGCGTGGCTGCGCGCCGAGCCGATGGCGGAGGCCGACGCCGCCGCCGTCGACGCGGTCTGCGCGGCGATCTGGGAGGCCATCTACCGCCGCTGCGAGCCCGACCTCCGGCGCATGCGCGGCGTCGATCCGGCGCTCCGACTGCGCCTCGACGCCGCCGCCCGCGTCGACGCCCTGACCCTCGCCGAGGTCCGCGCGAGCGCCGACGGCACGCGCAAGCTGCTCTTTCGCACCGACGACGGCGCCGTCGTCGAGTCGGTGCTGATCCCCGGGCGCAAGCGGGCGACGCTCTGTATCTCGAGCCAGGTCGGCTGCGCGATGCGCTGCCACTTCTGTCTCACCGGCAAGATGGGCCTGCGCGGCGATCTAGGCGCCGCCGAGATCGTCGATCAGGTCGTCCAGGCGCGCCGCCTCGTCGACGCCGATCCGGCCCTCACAGGCGGCCTGCCGCTCGCGAACGTCGTCTTCATGGGGATGGGCGAGCCGCTCCACAACCCCGACGCGGTGATCCCCGCGACCTGGATCCTCGTCGACGCGCAGGGGCTCGATCTCTCAGCGCGGCGGGTCACAGTGTCGACCTCGGGGATCGTCCCGGCCATCGATCGCCTCGGCGCCGAGTCGCCCGCGCGCCTCGCCGTCAGCTTCAACGCGACCACCGACGAGAGCCGCGACTGGCTGATGCCGATCAACCGCAAGTACCCGATCGCGGCCCTCCTCGCGGCGATCGAGCGCTTCCCCCTGCGCCCGCGCGAGCGCGTCCTCGTCGAGTATGTCCTCTTGGCCGGGGTGAACGATCAGCCAGGCGACGCCGCGCGCCTCGCCGGGCTCCTCGCGCCGCTGCCGGTGAAGGTCAACCTGATCGCCTTCAACCCGCACCCAGGCAGCGATCTCCAGCGACCCGACGACGCGACCGTCGAGCGCTTCCGTGACGACCTCCGCACCCGGGGGATCGCGGCGGCCATCCGCGAGACCCGCGGCGACGAGACGATGGCCGCGTGCGGCCAGCTCGGGCGCGTCGGGCCGCCGACGGCGGACGATCCTCGGCGTTTGCGGCGCCTCACGCTCGCCCCCTCGCGCTGAGCGCGAGCGCCCACCTGCGCCGCCCCGGCGCGAGCAGCCTCACCCGCTGAGCGAGCGTGAGCCGCCCCTGCGCGGCCGCGAGGCGATCCACCCCCTGCGCGTGCGAACACAATTCGCGGGCGACTCTGCGGCGCCCTCCGGGGGGTCGCCCGCCCGCCCCTAGGTTCACTTCCCCTGCGCGCTGCGCTACCATCGAGAGTGGCCCAAGGGCCGCGTCAGCGTTCCCTACACCCAAGCTCTCCGGATGTTTGAAGCCTTCACGAAGCTCAAGCTTGCGAGCGCTTTCCTGGGCCACCACACAGCCCAGGGCGGCGGGACGCTGTCCGCCGCCGACATCTTCGGCGACATCGACGTCGTCAAGCTCGAGAGCTTCGGGGGCGATATCGACGCCATCTTCGACGGCCCCGGCGTCGCCCAGCTCTACGACAACCGCTACATGCCGGCGCCGGAGGGCCTCGACGTCCTCCTCGATCTCCCGGAGGAGACCCTCGGCTACCAGCTCGGCCTCTACCTCAAGCGCCACCGCCTGACGATCGCGCCGCCGGCCGACATCGACTTCCGCGACCGCGTCGCCTACATCCGCGAGCGCGTGCGGATGAACCACCCGCTGATCCACGTGCTCACCGAGTACGACGCGTCGCCGCTCGGCGAGCTCGCGGTCCAGTCGTTCTTCGTCGGCCAGCTCGGCAACCTCGCCAGCGGGACGATGCTCGCCGCCGGCCTCCTCCAGATCATCCAGAAGGATCCGGAGCAGCTCGGCGACGTGCTCCTCCTGGTCACCGAGGCCTTCGAGCGCGGGCGGACGGCGCGGCCCTTCCTCGGGATGCCGTGGGAGGAGCTCTTCCCGGCGCCGGCCGCCCAGATCCGCGAGCTCTTCGGCCTGGCCCCAAGGACATCTACGCTCGCGCACCTCGATCTCGATCAGCTCCGCGTGGAGGTCGCGTCGATGGGACGCGTGAGCGCGCCGGAGCCCGAACCGGAGCCCGAGCCCGAGCCCGCCCC